>NZ_JBFRTQ010000006.1:42104-42637 GCF_041474195.1 Vibrio sp. 10N.222.52.C3
GTTGCAAGCTTTCATTATTGTTATTTATATTGAAAGAACAGTGCATAGCTCAACTCCTAAGCGATAGTTATTATATTTGTGTGATGGATATGTGATGGCTGGGATTTTCATTCAACACAAGAGTTCGATCTAAATAATATAACCAAAATGTCACCATTTTATCTCAAGATGTTGATACTAATCGCAGAATTTGGGCTTTAATGAAAGGTTATGGAGATGTTCACCCAAAAGTTGAATTTATAAATGAAAGCCAATGATTTACAAGGGGTAAGGGGGATTTATCCATTTGTTTTGGTATTTATCCATTTCACAGCTTCTACGCGGTAGGTTTAGCGACTGGATTTAGAGGTTTCTAATGTAGCTTCTGATGGTATTCATTCGGTTTATCGATGTGTGAGATTTATCAGAATTTTTCATGATAAAATTAAATTATGTCATTTTATGTGATATTAATATAATTTATGTGGCGTATTGTTTTGGTGATTTAATTAAAGTAATCAATGATAGAATTAATTATATTTGTTGAATGATTG
>NZ_JBFRTQ010000007.1:0-33643 GCF_041474195.1 Vibrio sp. 10N.222.52.C3
ACTTGTGATCAAGAGACAGGCTTCTGTGCAGCCTTTTTTGTATCTAAGTTACAGTGACGAGTAATCGAGATTCGAAGAGCAGAGAAATCATATGCTGTGTGATGCTTTATGTTACTCGTATACTCTCAACGCGCATTGGCTCTTTCTCTTCGATACTCGCTTACACGCATCTCGAATCTTTTTTCGATTCATCATTCCCTAGACTAACGAAGGAAGGAGTTGGGAGTATCTTTCGTGGTGTGTTTGTGGGATTCCCTATCACGCTCGTTCCTCGCTGTAGGGAATGACGGAAATATATAGATGCGGGTAAACGAGATGCGGGATACGAAGAGCTAGAACGGACTTCTTTGGTGAGTAATGCTTACCTTACCGATTTACTCTTATATCGTATCAGTTTCAGCTCTTGTCACAAGCTTACTCATATCTCGAATTTGATTTTAGCTCTTCGTTACTCGTTTACCCGAATCCCGTATCTGCTCTTAAAAAGAAAAAGCCCGCAACCTAGGAGGTAGCGGGCTTTGCTATAAGCGATGTTTATTTTGCTATTAAGCGGTAAGAGCTAACACGCTACCAGGCAGTACAAGGAATACCGCAACAAGGTAACCAGCCACTACAGCTTTGTTCTTCACAGCCATGTCTGAAATCATGTCTGCCGCTTTAACTGGAAGTTCACGTAGGAACGGGATACCGAAGATGAATACCGTTGACATGATGTTGAACACCAAGTGTACTAGAGCAATTTGTAGTGCGAATACTGCGAACTCACCAGACACTGCTGTAGCTGCAAGTAGAGCCGTAATACATGTACCGATGTTTGCACCCAGAGTGAATGGGTAAACGTCACGTACTTTAAGAACACCTGAACCTACTAGTGGAACCATCAAGCTTGTTGTCGTAGAAGAAGACTGAACAAGGATAGTCACGATAGAGCCAGAAGCGATACCGTGGATTGGACCACGACCGATTGCGTTCTTTAGAATCTCACGAGCACGACCAACCATTAGGCTCTTCATCAGCTTACCCATTACAGTAATAGCTACGAAGATAGTTGCGATACCTAGAGCGATAAGCATGATGCCGCCAACAGTGTCGCCAAACGTTGATAGTGGTTCTTTAATCGCACTTACAACAGGCTTAGTGATTGGCTTGATGAAGTTAAGACCACCCATGCTCATATCACCTGTTGCTAGCATCGGTGATACTAACCAGTGAGAAATTTTCTCTAGAATTCCAAACGCCATCTCTAGTGGTAGGAAGATAGCAACGGCTAATAGGTTAAAGAAGTCGTGGATTGTCGCACTTGCGAATGCACGTTTGAACTCTTCTTTACAACGAACGTGACCAAGGCTAACTAGCGTATTGGTTACCGTAGTACCAATGTTAGCACCCATGATCATAGGAATTGCTAGCTCAACAGGTAAACCACCTGCCACAAGGCCAACGATAATTGAAGTAACTGTACTTGATGATTGAATAAGCGCTGTTGCTACTAAACCAATCATTAAGCCTGCAACTGGGTGTGAAGCAAATTCGAAAAGAACCTTTGCTTGCTCGCCTGTTGCCCATTTGAAGCCTGTACCAACCATTGAAACTGAAAGTAATAGTAGGTAAAGCATGAATGCCAAGTTAGCCCAGCGTAGCCAACGAGTAGTGCTCGAGATAGGCGCTGCTGCAGTAGTAGCTTGGTTCATAATGTTTTCTCCATTGGACCGTTTAAGTCTGTGTTTGGTCTGTTTGTTTAATCTGAGCGTGATGTTAGAGGGGAAATATTTCAGTAATATTACATTTTGGTTTAGGTGCGACTTTTTTGTGATGATTTACTCTTTAAATATTCCAATTGCTAATGTGGTTGTTTTAAGTTGTTGTTTTAAATTGTTTTTTAATGGAAATTCTATAGGTGATATAGATCTTAAAAGTTAGAAAAAAATTGAAAATAATCGATGAAATATTACATTATGAAATCAGACACTTCGAAAAAATAAGTGGTAAATCTATGTTTGGTTAGGTTTTTCCGAGTTTGTTGAGTGGCGGTGTCATATTTGATATAAAAGGGTATCTACTCTTTTATTACGGCACATCTATTATGTCGCATCTCAACTACAACCATCTGTATTACTTCTGGATGGTTTGCAAGCAAGGTTCTGTTACTAAAGCTGCAGAAGCCCTATTCCTAACACCACAAACGGTAACGGGGCAGATAAAAGCCTTAGAAGAACGCATGGATGGCAAGTTGACCAAGCGTAATGGCCGAAGTGTTGAGCCTACAGAGCTTGGGCAACTGGTCTTTAAATATGCCGATCGTATGTTTGGCCTGAGTTACGAGATGCTGGACATCGTGAATTACAGCCAGCACTCCAATATTCTGTTTGATGTTGGCGTCGCGGATGCGCTCTCTAAAAGACTCGTCAGTAAGATACTGATGTCGACCATCCCTCCAGATAACAGCATTCACTTGCGCTGTTTTGAATCGACCCATGAAATGCTACTTGAGCAACTCTCTCAACATAAGCTCGATATGATTTTGTCTGACTGTCCGGTGGACTCTAGTCAAAGCCCGGGCCTGTTCAGTAAAAAGCTGGGTGAGAGTGGAATGAGCTTTTTTAGTTCAGGTCAGGTTGAAGGGGTTAATTTCCCTGCTGTATTGGAGCAAAGAAAGCTTTTGATCCCTGGCAGCCGAACCTCAATGGGTCGTAAAGTGCTGCAATGGTTTGATAGACAAGGGCTTAAGCCAGATATTTTAGGTGAGTTTGATGATGCCGCATTGATGAAGGCTTTTGCTCGTTACCATCATGACGTAATATTTTTAGCACCGACGATTTATATGTCTGAAGTGGAAGACGACACATCACTGCAACTATTAGGCGGTATTGAAGAGTTAAAAGAGGAGTACTACGTCATATTTGCTGAGAGGATGATCCAACATCCAGCAGTAAAAAACGTATGTGACGCAGATTTTAGCAAATTGTTCGAGTGAGATAGTTTGTTAATGAATTGATATCGATTATCATAACTCCGCAATATGCCGGAAATACTGATAGCCCGTAGTTGGCGTAAAGGTTGTAGGGAGCCAAACTATGAACTTAAAAGGGATGGAGAAGAACTCAGCACAAGCTGTGATTCTACTCAAAGCCATGGCTAACGAGCGTCGCTTACAGATTTTGTGCCTATTACATGGCACTGAACTGTCGGTTGGGGAGTTGTGTGGCAAGTTGGAACTGAGTCAGTCTGCTTTATCTCAACATCTTGCTTGGTTGAGAAGAGATGGTTTGGTCGAAACTCGCAAAGAAGCTCAAACTGTGTATTACACATTGAGTAGTGAAGAAGTAAAAGCGATGATTAACCTACTGCATGGTATTTACTGCAAGTAGCTTATTGCTGGTGGGAGGGGGATTTCTTATCAGCGATAGAATGACACAAGGAAGTGTTAGCATTTCACATTGAACGTTAGTGTTTACCTATCTATCTACGTACCAATTTGCTTCTCTATTTATTTTTCTGATTGTTTGTTTTATCTATCTGCTTAAATTGTTTATCGGTCAGAAAAACGGCTGTTAGCACGTAAAATAAAAGCGTTACTCAAAATTTAGATATAAAAAAACCGGCCTAGGCCGGTTTTTTTCGTTTTGCGTTGTAATCAAATTTCTATTAAAGAGCTTTGATTGCAGCAGCGAAACGAGACTTATGACGTGCAGCTTTATTCTTATGAATAAGGCCTTTAGTCGCCATACGGTCAAGAAGTGGTGTAACTTCTACAAGAGCAGCAGTTGCAGCTTCTTTATCACCAGCTGCGATAGCTGCGATAGTCTTTTTCATGTAAGTGCGCATCATAGAACGACGGCTAGCATTGTGCTGGCGACGTTTCTCAGCTTGGATAGCGCGCTTCTTAGCAGATTTACTGTTTGCCAAGGGTCTAACTCCCAAAAACTTAGTTCGGTGACAATTTAAGGGCGAGGACTATCCCTCATTAGCGCTTAATTGTCAAATGATTTGTGCAAAAACCAATCGTAGCCAAACAAACTTTGGTATGGAAAGGTCATCGCGGTTAAGATGGCGGGGATTCTAACAGCATTTTTAGACCAATGCTAATAAATATGCTTCTTAGGACAGGATAGTATTTATCCTCGCTTGAAAGTAATCAACCAGTGTCAGAGGTTTCTGTGAGTAAACGACTATTAAAGTCAGGCCTGATTGTCAGCGCAATGACTTTTGTTTCCCGTGTATTGGGGCTAGTACGTGATGTAGTAGTAGCAAATTTGATGGGGGCAGGAGCGAGTGCCGACGTATTTTTCTTCGCTAATAAAATTCCTAATTTCTTACGTCGACTTTTTGCAGAAGGTGCGTTTTCTCAAGCGTTTGTTCCTGTATTAACGGAATATCACGCCGCAGGTGATAAAGATAAGACACGAGATTTAATTGCTAAGGTGTCGGGGACGCTCGGGGTTTTAGTTTCTATTGTCACCGTCATCGGGGTATTGGGCTCTGGCGTGATCACCGCGATGTTTGGTGCGGGTTGGTTTATCGACTGGCTAAATGATGGCCCATCAGCACCCAAATTTGAGCTAGCGAGCTTTATGCTCAAGATTACCTTTCCTTATTTATGGTTTATCACCTTCGTCGCTTTATCTGGTGCCATTCTTAATACATTAGGTAAATTTGCGGTCTCTTCTTTTACTCCTGTGTTCTTGAACGTGATGATCATAGGCGCTGCATGGTTTATCTCACCTAATTTAGAACAACCAGAAATTGGTTTGGCTATTGGTGTGTTTCTTGGTGGCTTAGTCCAATTCCTTTTCCAAATGCCTTTCTTGATCAAAGCGGGTGTGTTGGTTAAGCCGAAGTGGGGATGGAGAGACCCGGGTGTGGTTAAGATCCGCACATTAATGATCCCTGCTCTGTTCGGTGTATCGGTCAGCCAAATCAACTTATTGTTTGATACCTTTATTGCCAGCTTCCTCGCAACAGGCTCTATCAGTTGGTTGTACTACTCAGACCGACTGCTTGAATTTCCTCTCGGTTTATTCGGTATCGCGATTGCGACTGTGATTCTTCCTGCTTTGTCTCGTAAACACGTAGATGCTCAAGGGGAAGGGTTCGCGCATACCATGGATTGGGGCGTGCGCATGGTGTTGCTGCTTGGTATTCCTGCGATGTTAGGTCTTATCGTTTTAGCTAAACCCATGTTGATGGTGCTATTTATGCGTGGTGAGTTCTCTCCACACGATGTACAGCAAGCATCGATGTCATTGGTAGCTTACGCATCAGGCTTGCTTAATTTCATGCTGATTAAAGTTTTAGCTCCGGGCTATTACTCTCGCCAAGATACCAAAACACCGGTTAAGTACGGCATTATCGCTATGGTGACCAATATGGTGTTTAACGCGATCTTTGCTTATTTTTATGGCTATGTGGGTTTGGCGATTGCGACGGCACTGTCTGCCTTTGTGAATATGGCATTGTTATATCGCGGATTACACCTTGCGGGTGTGTATCAATTAACTAAGACAACCTTGTTGTTTAGTGCCAAATTGATTATCTCAGGTGTGGTGATGGTAGCGGCTATTTTATGGCAGCTGGATAATATGCAACATTGGCTTGAATGGAGCTTTAGCCAGAGAGCGCTGACATTAACAGGCTTGATTGGACTTGGTGGCTTTGTTTATATTGTTTCGGTACTGATTTTAGGTATCCGAGTAAAACATTTAAAAGCAGCGACAGATTAATACTGATTAGTATATAATCCGTCGGTTTCACACAATAAATGATGCAAATAACAGGTTTTAGCTGATCATAATGGAACTGATCCGAGGTATACACAATATTAAAGCGCAGCATCATGGCTGTGTATTAACCATAGGTAACTTTGATGGTGTTCATTTAGGACATCAAGAGGTTCTGAGTCAGGTTTCTAAACAAGCTGCAGCATTAGGGCTCCCTTCTGTTGTCATGACGTTTGAACCGCAGCCTATGGAGCTGTTTGCCCGAGATGGAGCGCCAGCACGTTTAACTCGTTTACGAGACAAATACGTGCAACTGAGTAAGCTAGATATCAGTCGCTTATTGTGTGTTAATTTTAATCAGTATTTTGCAAGTTTATCCGCGGAAGCGTTCATTAAAGATCTTTTGGTTGATAAGCTTGGTGTGAAGTTCTTGGTGGTTGGTGACGATTTTTGCTTTGGTAAAGGTCGCACTGGCAATTTCGCTATGCTCAAAGAGGCGGGCGAGAAGTACGGTTTTGAGGTGGTAAGCACCCAAAGCTATTGCTTAAACCAATTACGAGTAAGCAGTACTGAGATACGAAATGCATTAGCGGTCGATGACTTGACTGCAAGTGCTACCATGTTAGGACGTGATTACAGTATTAGTGGTCGAGTGTCCCATGGTCGAAAACTAGGGAGAACTATCGGTTTCCCTACCGCTAATATTCCATTAAAGCGTTGTGTTTCTCCTGTATCGGGAGTGTATGTTGTTGAAGCTTTGGATATCGACGGTGTTCCTGTCGGTGGCGTTGCTAATATTGGACAACGACCAACAGTTAATGGGGTAAGGCAGCAATTGGAAGTGCATTTTTTTGACTTTAAAGCCAATTTATATGGTAAACAGTTAGAAGTACGACTTTTGCACAAACTGCGCGACGAGATAAAATTTGAATCGTTCGACGCACTAAAGAATCAAATAGAATTGGATGCTGAAGCCGCAAGGGTGTGGCTGCTTCAGCTAAAGAATTAATCGGATGATTCCACCGATTAACATAATGTCTAACTTCGCCCAATATAACGGAATTAAGAATCGATGAGTGATTATAAAGATACCCTGAACTTACCAGAAACAGGGTTCCCAATGCGCGGCAATCTGGCAAATCGTGAGCCAGAAATGCTGAAGCGTTGGTACAAAGAAGATCTTTACGGCGAAATCCGTAAGGCAAAGAAAGGTAAAAAATCTTTCGTACTGCATGATGGCCCTCCATACGCGAACGGCGATATTCACATTGGCCACGCGCTGAATAAGATTCTTAAAGACATTATTATCAAATCTAAGACCCTTTCTGGTTTTGATGCACCGTACATCCCTGGTTGGGACTGTCACGGTCTTCCAATCGAGCTAATGGTTGAGAAGAAGAAAGGTAAGCCTGGTCAGAAGATTTCGGCGGCTGAATTCCGCGAAGAGTGTCGAAAGTACGCTGCGGGTCAAGTTGAAGGTCAGAAAGAGAGCTTCAAACGTCTTGGCATCATGGGCGAGTGGGACAAACCTTATCGCACTATGGATTTTGGCACAGAAGCGAACATCATTCGTTCTCTTGGCAAAATCGCAGACAAAGGTCACCTTCTTAAAGGTTTCAAACCCGTTCACTGGTGTACTGATTGTGGTTCTGCTCTGGCTGAAGCTGAAGTTGAATACAAAGATAAAGTTTCTCCATCTATCGATGTGAAATTTACAGCAGCTGACGAAGCGGCGCTTCTAGAGAAATTTACTCTAGCTGAAGGTCATGCGGGTCAAGGCGAAATTTCTATCGTTATCTGGACAACAACACCATGGACTCTGCCTGCTAACCGCGCAGTATGTCTACGTGATGATCTTGAATACGTGCTTATCCAAGTTGAAGCGAATGGCGACCAGCCTGCTCAACGTATCGTTGTTGCTTCTGAACTAGCAAAAGACGTAATGGATCGTGCAGGTATCGAGCACTTCCACAACCTTGGTTTTGCTACAGGTGCTGATCTTGAGCTTTCTCAGTTCAACCACCCGTTCTACGACTTTACTGTTCCTGCAGTTCTTGGCGATCACGTAACAACAGATTCAGGTACTGGTGTGGTTCACACTGCGCCTGGTCACGGTCAAGAAGATTTCGTGGTTGGTAAAAAGTACAACCTAGAAATCGCTAACCCAGTTGGTTCTAACGGCGTTTACCTGCCAGATACAGAGCTATTTGCTGGTCAGCACGTATTCAAAGCGAACGACTCTGTTTTAGAAGTTCTAAAAGAGAAAGGTGCACTTCTGCATCACCACGCTTACGAGCACAGCTACCCACACTGTTGGAGACACAAAACTCCAATCATCTTCCGCGCAACACCACAATGGTTCATCTCTATGGATCAAGCTGGCCTACGTGCTAAAGCACTAGAGTCAATCAAGAGTGTTGAGTGGTTGCCTGAATGGGGTCAAAGCCGTATCGAAGGCATGGTTGAAGGTCGTCCTGAGTGGTGTATCTCTCGTCAACGTACTTGGGGTGTGCCAATTGCTTTGTTTGTTCATAAAGAAACAGCAGAACTTCACCCAGAAAGCCCAGCGCTTATTGAAAAAGTTGCGAAGCTAGTTGAAGAGAAAGGCATTCAAGCTTGGTGGGATGTAGACGCTGCTGAACTTATGGGCGCAGAAGACGCTGATAAGTACGAAAAAGTAATGGATACGCTAGACGTATGGTTCGACTCAGGTGTTACGCACTTCTCTGTTGTTGATTCTCGTGAAGAGTACAACTTCCCGAACGAAGAGCGCACTCACAGTGCTGATCTTTACCTTGAAGGTTCAGACCAACACCGTGGCTGGTTCCAGTCTTCTCTAATTTCATCTATCGCGATGAAAGACGAAGCACCGTACAAGCAAGTACTAACGCACGGTTTCGTAGTGGATGGTAACGGCCGTAAGATGTCTAAATCTATCGGTAACGTTGTTGCTCCTAAAGACGTAACCAACAAGTTAGGTGCAGATATCCTGCGTCTATGGGTTGCTTCTACAGACTACACGGGTGAAGTTGCGGTTTCTGATGAAATCCTGAAGCGTTCAGCGGATGCTTACCGTCGTATTCGTAACACGGCTCGTTTCTTCCTAGCGAACTTGAACGGTTTCAACCCTGAAACTGACCTAGTTCCTGCTGAAGAGATGGTTGCACTTGATCGCTGGGCTGTTGGCCGCGCTCAAGCTGCACAAGAAGAGATTGTTAAAGCATACGGCGAGTACAACACTCACGGTGTGACTCAACGTCTAATGCAGTTCTGTTCTATCGAAATGGGTTCTTTCTACCTAGACGTAATCAAAGACCGTCAGTACACAGCGAAGCAGGGCAGCCATGCTCAACGTAGCTGTCAAACGGCGCTTTACTACATCGTAGAAGCTCTAGTTCGTTGGATGGCACCTATCATGTCGTTCACTGCAGATGAAATCTGGAACGAAATGCCAAGCTCTTTACCAACTGGAGAGCAGCGCGACACGTTCGTATTCACAGGTGAGTGGTTCGAAGGTCTATTTGGTCTTGCAGAAGGCGAAGAGCTAAGCAACGAATTCTGGACTGAAATCCAGTCTGTTCGTGGCGCAGTGAACAAGCTTCTTGAAGATGCTCGTAAAGAGAAAACGATCGGTGGTGCACTGCAAGCTGAAGTTACTCTATACGCTGACGATGCACTAGCGGCTAAAATCAACAAGCTAGAAGATGAGCTACGTTTCGTACTTATCACCTCTGCAGCTGTTGTTAAGCCACTGAGCGAGAAGTCTGATGCAGCGCAAGCGACAGACGTTGCTGGTCTATTCGTTGAAGTTGCGGCTACTGAAGCTGAGAAGTGTGACCGTTGCTGGCACCACACTCCAGATGTAGGCACTATCGAAGGTCACGAGAAAGTTTGTGGTCGTTGTGTGTCGAACATCGACGGTGAAGGCGAAGTGCGTAAGTTCGCATAACGACTCAGAGAAAGACTGAACTTTTTGTAAAAATCATAGCCCCAGTATCAACTGGGGTTATTTTTAGTTATAGGAAATGTGTTTAACCAAGTTGGTAATCAAGGTCACGTAAGGTGACTAACAATGAATACCAACTTCGTAAATACTAGGAATAGAAATGAGTGAAGTTTCGTTAAAACAATCTGGTGTACGTTGGTTATGGCTGGCTCTATTGGTCTTCTTGGCTGATATCGGCATTAAACTCTTTGTCATGGACAATATGGGTTATGGTTGGGCAAACCGTATTGAGGTGCTGCCATTCTTTAACTTTTTGTACGTGCATAACTACGGTGCAGCGTTTAGCTTCTTGAGTGATCAAAGTGGTTGGCAGCGTTGGTTATTTACGGGTATCGCATTTGCGGTAACAGGTATGCTGACGTACTGGATGAGCAAACTACCAGCAACAGAGAAGTGGAATAACATTGCTTATGCGATCATCATTGGTGGTGCAGTAGGTAATGTGTTTGACCGAGTCGTACATGGCTTTGTTGTCGATTACTTAGACTTCTACTGGGGCACTTACCACTGGCCTGCATTTAACTTAGCGGATATGGGAATCTGTATCGGTGCTGCGATGATCATCTTAGATGGTTTCCGTAAGAAAGACGAAAGCAAATAGCTTGCTTCAAAGTCAGTCTATGACTCACAGAATAGAATAGCCCTAAGCGCTGTCGGTTGATTCCGACGGCGCTTTTTTTTATGCTTCAGTCAACAAGGAAGCAAAGCACAGCGCATCCTCAAATAATAAAGAAGTCTAAGGAAAGTAACGTGGCAGCAATTAAAAATGATTCAGCAGTAACTCTACATTTTACGATTAAAATGAAGGATGGTTCAGTTGCCGATAGTACGGAGAACATGGGCAAACCAGCGAAGTTCGTCATGGGTGATGGCAGCCTAAGTGAGAACTTTGAAGCGTGCTTACTTGGACTTGAAGCCGGCACTGAAAAGTCTATCGAACTGAAGGCGGAAGACGCGTTTGGTATGCCAAACCCAGATCATATTCACTATATGGATCGTGCTAAGTTTGTTGGCGACTCTGAAGTTGAAGTGGGCACTATCATGGCATTTTCAGGTCCTGACGGTATGGAAATTCCAGGTATTATTACTGAGATCGCAGGTGATTCAGTGACGGTTGATTTTAATCACCCACTCGCTGGTCAAGACGTTAGCTTTGACGTCAATATCTTAACGGTAGAATAACTCTCTTAACGTTAGAATAGCTGTCTTCACGCTAGAATAAGATAGCCTTACAGCTGTGATCTCACCCAGAGCTTCACTGTCTAGACGCTTCACTGTAGAATGCGAACCTCGCTGACGGCGAACTCTATAGAAGCAACCTTAGTACCGCGGTAAATGATGAGCAATGAAATGAAAATAATGTTAGCTAACCCTCGTGGCTTTTGTGCCGGTGTCGATCGTGCGATCAGCATCGTAGAGCGTGCACTCGAAATGTATCAGCCACCGATCTATGTTCGCCATGAAGTGGTACACAACCGCTTTGTTGTTGAGGGGCTCAAGCAGCGTGGTGCTATTTTTGTCGAAGAACTGAGTGAGGTGCCAGACGACAACATCGTGATCTTTTCGGCTCACGGTGTTTCTCAAGCGGTTCGTAAAGAAGCGAAAGAGCGTGAGTTAACGGTATTTGATGCGACGTGTCCTTTGGTGACTAAAGTTCATATGGAGGTTGCTCGTGCGAGCCGCAAACATATGGAAGTGGTACTGATTGGCCACGCAGGTCACCCTGAAGTGGAAGGCACTATGGGTCAGTACGCGAGCCAAACTGGTGGTATGTACTTGGTTGAAAGACCAGAGGACGTACAGAACCTCGTGGTGAATGATCCAAGTAACCTGCACTATGTTAGCCAAACTACGCTATCAGTAGATGAAACTGCAGATGTGATTGAAGAGCTACGTCGAGTGTTCCCTGAGATTCAAGGCCCACGTAAAGACGACATCTGTTACGCGACTCAAAACCGTCAAGACGCTGTGCGTGAGATGGCGAATGACGTTGATGTGGTGATAGTGGTTGGTTCTAAGAACTCATCGAATTCAACTCGTCTAAAAGAGCTAGCTGAGAAACTAGGCACACCTGGCTACCTAACTGACTGTCCTGAAGACATTCAAACCGAGTGGGTTGAAGGGAAAAAGAAAATCGGTGTAACAGCCGGTGCTTCTGCTCCTGAAGAGCTGGTAAACCAAATTCTAGATCGTATTCGTGAGCTAGGTGCGACTGACGTTGAAGAGATTCAAGGTCGTGAAGAGAACATGTTCTTTGAAGTACCAAAAGAGCTACAGATTAAGCAAGTCGACTAATCTCTATTGATTGGTGACAAGATCGATGCGTAACACTATCGATTTGCAAACACTATTGATTTGTAAACAGCAGGAAGCCAACGTTGATACGTTGGCTTTTTTGATCGTGCTTTGGAACAAGGCGTCTAATTCTAACGCGTTACTGGAGACCGAGTTGCTCTTTTAAAGTCTTTAAATAACGACGACTCACCGGGACTTCAAAGCCAGTCAGGGTAATGATCTCTGCTAATCCATTTTCTAGCAGTTTGATCTCTTGGATCGATTTTATGTTGATCAAATACTGTCGATGACAGCGGATCAAATCGGTCTTTTCTTCCAAGATCTTTAGTGTTAACTGTGAGGTTGCGGTTTGCGATGAGCTACGAACATGCACACCACTGATATCGGAATAGGCGCACTCTACCGTTTGGCTTGCCATGATCACAATGCGGTTATGACCAATACATGGGATTTGCTCTAAGTGACAGGGAGCAATCGCTGAGATGTTCTGTTCTGGTGCTTTCTGATTTTGTTTGATGACCTTATTCAGGCGACAAACGCTCTTGTTTAATCGACAAGGCTCGACTGGCTTAAGTAGGTAATCAAAAGCGTTATCTTCAAAGGCTTGAATCGCATATTGGTCGTAGGCGGTGACGAATACCACGTAGGGCATGGTATCTGGGTCAAGCATGCTTAACAGCTCAATCCCAGTAACCTGCGGCATTTGGATATCCAAATACACGACATCAGGCTTGAGTAGGTTGATCTGTTTCAGTCCTTCGATCGCGTTACTCGCTTGGCCTATGATTTCCACTTCTCCGGTTTCGGTCAGCAGCTCAATCAGCTCTTCGCGAGCAAAAAGCTCATCATCGATAACTAGTGCCTTTAACATCCTACAATCTTCATCTTGGTTCTATCCCTGCTTGGTTCACGCTTATCTTTTAAATGTCTGCTTCTAAATGTTTCAACTCGGAGCGATCCGTCTCCGAAAATACCATTATTTGAGTATAGGTATGATAAAGCTCATTCGAGTAAATTGCTGTGGTTGAGATTCTATTTTTAGTGCTGAATCTTGTCCAAAGAAATTAGTGAGTCGTTTATCAACAATTTCCATCCCTAATCCTACATGATCTTGAGATGGCTTCTGATAATTACCTGCATTGTCTTCAACGGTTAACTTGAACCCACCTCCGAAAGGTTCGCTGTAGATCTTTACTGTGCCACCTTCCAACATGTTCGAAATACCATGTTTGATGGCGTTCTCAACCAATGGTTGCAGAGTAAAGCTCGGCAGTTGAGATTCGTACAACTGTGGGTCGATGTCCCATTCGACTTCTAATCGGTCGGTGAAACGTGCTTTCTCAATGGTGAGGTACGCATTGACGTGTGCCAGTTCATCTTTGAGCTTCACGGTGTTGATGTTCTGCTTTAGGTTGCTTCTAAAGAAGTGAGACAGGTGTTGAATCAACTCTCGAGCTTTATCTGGGTCACGACGTGTTACTGCGCTGATAGTATTAAGCGCATTGAACAAGAAGTGCGGGTTCACTTGAGCGTGCAGCAGTTTGATTTCTGCTTGTGTCAGTAGCGTTTGCTGCTGCTGGTAGTTGCTAAATAGGATCTGGCTCGATAATAGTTGAGCGATACCTTCACCCATCGACATATTGATAGTTGAGAATAGTTTCAGCTTTGGCTCATAGAGCTTGATGGTGCCGACCACTTCGTTACCCGCGCGCAATGGAATAATCAACGCAGAACCCAATTTACAATCCTGCGACAAGGAGCATTGGTATGGGTTCTCTTTGCCATCAAGGTAGATGATGTCGTTCTGTTCCATCGAAGTGAGCGTGCTTTGCGATGAAATCGGGGTGTTCGGAATATGGTGTTCATCACCAATACCAACGAACGCGAGGATTTTCTCTCGGTCGGTAATCGCTACCGCCCCTACGTTGGTCTCTTCATAAACGATACGTACGATTTTTTGTGCGTTATCGGAATTGAACCCACCATGCAAAATACCCACCGAACGTTCGGCAATGGTCAGTGCGCGGCGTGAGAAGGTAGCCGAGTACTTTTCGAAGATGGTTTTTCTGTCTTGGATGATGCTCATGAACAGTGCTGCACCGACCGAGTTAGCGATGATCATTGGCGCCGCAATATCGGAGACCAGAGCATAGGATTGTTCGAAGGGTTTTGCGACCGCCAGCAGAATCAGCATCTGAATGATCTCTGCAAACAGGGTTACCGAGAAAACCACTAACGGATTAAACAGTTGGCTGGCTTTGTTCTTTCTCACGAGATAAACGTGTAACAGGCCGCCAATCAAGCCTTCTGCTGTGGTTGAAATCGCACAAGCCAAGTCTGTGAAGCCGCCTAATGAGTAACGGTGAATTCCACCAGTAAAGCCGACGGCAAAGCCAACGACAGGGCCGCCAAACAAACCGCCCATTACCGCACCCATCGCACGCGTGTTGGCGATGGCATCATTGATCTGCAGTCCGAAATAGGTACCCATAATGCAGAACAGGGAGAACAGAACGTAGCAGCTGATCTTATGGCCTAAGCGTGAAGAGATGCTCAACAAAGGGAGAATCAGTGGGGTTTTACTCAGCATGTAAGCAATCACTAAGTAGACGCAGGTTTGTTGCAGCAGAGAGAGAATGAGTTCCATATTTTCACCTATTGAGACGCTTGTTAAGTGTAAAGCTCATTGCTTGGTAACGGTAGCTTTGCTTGTGTTTTAGTAGCCTATATTCGCTTCCCAGAGTTGAAAGCACTAACGCCTACAAACAATAAAGCCCATCACAGTGGACGGGCTTTAGTCTTAGGTTCCACGAATCACTGAGTGATTACGGGAGCAAGCGAAGTTGTGTTTGGCTGTTCTTTTATCTCTTTCTATGAAGATTGGTCTCTTGTTCCCAAGAGCCTTAAAGAACTAGGCTGTTTTGGTGACGCCTTTTGCTTCTTTCTCTTCTTCATCAGCTAGGTCGATATCGCCTTTGCCTTTTGAAATTTTAATAACGTAAGCCGCAACACCTAGCGCACTCACCACACCAATGATGGTTGAGATTTGCATTGGTAGACCGAAGCCCAGTTGGCTGTTGTTCAGGATGAATGTGATACACACAGACGTCATGAAGATAGCTGGAACTGTTGTTACCCAGTGCAGTTTGTTGTGGCGAAGTAGGTAAGCTGAAGCTGTCCACAGCATCATTACGGCTGTTGATTGGTTAGCAAAACCGAAGTAGCGCCAGATGATACCGAAATCAACTTGAGTCAGGATGCCACCGATAACGAACAGTGGTAACGCCATTAGTAGACGGTTACGCAGTGTTTTCTGTTCCATGTTGAAGTATTCAGCAAGGATAAGACGGCTTGAACGGAACGCTGTGTCACCAGAAGTGATTGGTAGGATAACCACGCCAAGGAAAGCAAGGATACCGCCAAATACACCCAGTAGACCAAATGAAGCGCTGTATACCACGTTACCTGGGCCGCCGTTTGCAATTGCGTCAGACAGAGACTCAACCGAACCGAAGAAAGACAGAGCAAGTGCACACCAGATTAGAGCGATGATGCCTTCACCAATCATTGCGCCGTAGAATACGAAGCGACCGTTCTTCTCGTTTTCCATACAACGCGCCATCAGAGGAGACTGAGTGGCGTGGAAGCCAGAGATAGCACCACATGCGATAGTGATGAAGAGAGCAGGCCAAAGTGGTAGGTCATTCGGGTTCATGTTGGTGAACATGTCGCTGATCTCAAAGCCCCCCATGATTTGGTGTTCGTCAGATAGACCAATCGCAGTGATTAGGCCAACAGACATAAAGATAAGCAGTGCACCGAACAGTGGGTAGAAGCGACCAATGATTTTATCGACAGGGACAATCGTTGCGATGATGTAGTAAGCAAAGATGATAACAACCATCGTAGTTGCAGACATCGCGAAATCAGTTTGGTCGTTCACTAGGTTAGTGATCATACCTGCTGGAGCAGATACGAATACCACACCAACAAGAAGCAGTAGAACAATGGCAAAGATGTTCATAAAGTGTTTTGCGCCATTGCCTAGGTAACGTCCAGTGATGGTTGGAACCGAAGCTCCGCCATTACGGATAGATAACATACCTGAGAAGTAGTCGTGTACTGCACCTGCGAAGATACAACCTAGAACGATCCAAAGCATTGCTGCTGGACCATAAAGGGCACCCATGATAGGGCCGAAGATTGGACCTACACCTGCGATGTTAAGCAGCTGAACTAGGTAAACCTTTGGTGTCGACATTGGAACGTAGTCCACGCCATCTTGCTTAGTGTGAGCAGGTGTTTGGCGTTTTTCATTGATACCGAAAATCTTCTCGATAAAGGTACCGTAAATAAAGTAGCCACCAATGAGTGCTGCGACACAGGTAAGAAACCACATCATAATTTGTTATCCCTGAATGTATTAATTAAGTCAGGGTGTATATTAAAGGAGTCGATGAGAAGAAACTTCCGCTACGAGAGTGAGTGGTCGAATAGCCAATTTAGCGGTGTTATAACTGATTTAGTGGTTTGTTCACTGTGCTGAGTGGCCGATATTTCTATCGAGAGGCCTATTAGCTCTATAGAGAGGTTGTTTGAGTTGGCTTAACGGCGACTATTGATTCTGAGTGGTCGGAATGAACCTAAAGTGGCGAACATTAGACAATAAGTGGACATCGATAGGCGTTCAGCGGAGAATCACCACAAAGGCAGCGCTTCGTCAGAAAGTGGTGAAGTAACAATATAAAGGATTGAAATGAAAAAAATAATCGTACTATTCGCCGTGGCATTTAGCCTTGCAGGATGCAGCGCCAATGTTCAAGATTTAGCAGCTGAAGGCAATTGGCAAGAGATTGGCTATCGTGATGGTATCAAAGGCCACACTCAGCGTTCGTATTCAGAGATGACTGAGCTTGGCGCAGTCGATCAAGCGAGTTACACAGAAGGTTATCACCTAGGTGTGACTGAATATTGTAATCCGAACCATGCTTATCAGATTGGTTTATCTGGTCAGGTGTATGAAGGCGTGTGTTCTGGTACGGAAGACGCTCAACGTTTCCGTATGGAATGGCAACGCGGCTGGGACGAGTTCTCAAACGACTATTAAGCCCAAGCTAGCCATAAAAAATTAAAACTAAAAAAAGACCAGTACCGCGTGTGTGCTGGTCTTTTTGTATGTCGTTGAAGTAGCTGTCTAAATGAGAAGCTACAAGCCAAATTAAGATTACTGATTATTCTCGACGGCTTTTCTCAAGAAGCCATTTTGCTTATCAAGCTGAGCCTTGGCTAACTCTAAATCTAGCCCTGTTAGAATCATCAAAATAGATAACTTCACATCGTAATCAGTCGCTTTAAGTGTCGACACCGCCAGTGCTTTATCGCACTCCGTTGCTTGGATAACGATACGAGCGGCGCGGGCAACCAACTTTTCATTGGTCGCTTTTACGTCGACCATAAGGTTTTGGTAGCTCTTACCAATGCGAATCATGCTGGCAGTGGTCAGCATATTAAGCACCAGCTTTTGTGCTGTACCTGATTTGAGTCGTGTTGAACCAGTCAATGCTTCTGGGCCAACCACCGGGCTAATTGCGATTTGAGCGATTTCAGCAATTGGAGAGTCAGGGTTACAAGATAATGCAACCGTTACTGCGCCAAGCTGATTGGCATAGTTGAGTGCACCAATCACGTAAGGTGTGCGACCGCTCGCAGCAATACCTACCACGACATCATTTTCTGAAAACTGAATCGCTTTCAGATCTTCAATGCCGAGAGTTAGCGAGTCTTCTGCACCTTCTTTGGCTTTTAAAATCGCCTCTGGTCCGCCTGCAATTAAGCCGATAACCATTTTGTCCGAAACACCGAAAGTCGGTGGGCATTCTGAGGCGTCTAACACACCTAATCGACCACTGGTGCCTGCGCCCATATAAATCAGTCGACCACCGTTTTGAAAGGCATGAGCAATTTTATCGACCGCTTTCGCGATCTGTGGCAGTTCCGCTTCAATCGCCAGCGGGACTTGCTTGTCTTGTTGGTTAATCTTTTCAACCACTTCGAGAGAGGTGAGCAGATCAATATCCATAGTGTCAGGGTTTCTCCCCTCCGAAACGAGGTGCGAGAGCGCTGATATGAGAGCGTCGTTACTCATAATGGTCCTTAAATGGTGATTCTAAAATGATGGTTCTAAAGTTGTTTAGTCAGCACGATAGAGAACGCCTAGAGAGGCCGCTCTGCTTGCGCCAGTCACTTCTGGTAAATTGCTTGGCAGTTGATGAATATGACGTTGAGCAAGCCACGCAAAAGCCATCGCTTCCATGTAATCGGCGTCCACGCCTTTACTGGTGGTTGAGTCAACCTCCCAACTTGGAAGCAGTTCAGACAGCCTCTTCATCAACAATGGATTTCGTGTACCACCGCCACACACATACAGTGCAGGCTGGTCACCCAAGCGATAAGTCTCCACTTCATTGGCTATCGTCAATGCGGTGTATTCACAAAGTGTGCGCTGAACATCTTCTGCTGCAAGATCTTTAAATTCTGTTAATTGTTGCTCTAGCCACGGTAGATTAAACAGTTCTCTACCAGTACTTTTCGGTGGTATTTGAGATAGATAAGATTCATTTAACAACTGTTCGAGAAAGGCTTGATTGAGCTGACCTTTAAGCGCAAATTGGGCATCACGGTCAAACTTATCGCCCGTGTGTTTATCAACCCAAGCGTCCATCAACATATTGCCCGGGCCAGTATCATAACCAAGTGTTGGCTGATTAGGGCGCAGCACTGAAATATTCGAGATACCACCAATATTCAACACCACAACTGAGCTGTCTTGTGGCTGGAAAATAGTATGGTGGAAGGCAGGGACTAATGGCGCACCTTGTCCGCCTAATGCCATGTCTTTACGCCTGAAATCGGCAACCGTTTGAATCTGTGTTTTAGCGGCAATGATGTTGGCATCACCCAACTGCATGGTAAATGGAGATTCGCCGCTTGGCTGGTGGAATACCGTTTGACCATGATTACCAATCGCAGTCACAGAAGATGCAGGTGTACCTGACTTTTCGAGAAGTTGCAAAACCGCATCGCCAAACAGATGGCCAAGCTGGTGGTCGAGTTCTCCAATGGCAATTAAATCGGTTTTCTGACCAATACAAACTTCAAGCAGACGCACTTTGAGGTCGTCAGGCATTGGGAACTCATCATGAGCAAGCAATGTGATGCGCGTATCTTCAATCGACACTAAGGCAGTATCAACACCGTCCATACTCGTCCCTGACATCACACCGATATACAGTTCTTTATGATCCATTTCTAAGCTCTTGCACTGCATTCTTAAAGTCTTCCACAGATTGGTTTAAAAACATTGTAAAGCAAATTTAAAGAGAATAATCTCGGGAAGTTTATGAAATTAGGTTTAATAAGGGATAAATATGGGACCGTTGTGGGTTGATGTTGCAGGCTACGAGCTGACAGCTGAAGACAGAGAAATTTTAGATCACCCAACTGTTGGTGGTCTCATCTTATTTGCTCGAAACTACCACGATAGCAAACAGTTATCGGCGTTAAACAAAGAAATTCGCAAGGTAGCGAAACGTCCTATTTTGATTGGTGTCGATCAAGAAGGTGGCCGAGTTCAGCGCTTCCGCGATGGCTTTTCAATTATCCCAGCTGCTCAAGAATTCGCGACTAAGAATAATGGCGAACAGTTAGCAGAACAAGCGGGTTGGTTGATGGCGGCAGAATTGATTGCCCATGATATCGATCTGAGCTTTGCGCCAGTATTAGACAAAGGCCACGAGTGTAAAGCGATTGGTAGCCGAGCGTTTGGTGAAGATATTGATACCATTGTTCGTCATAGCAGCGCTTTCATCAAAGGCATGAAGTCGGTTGGCATGGCGACGACAGGCAAGCACTTCCCTGGACATGGTGGCGTGATTGCTGACTCACACTTAGAGACGCCATATGACCCTAGAGACGACATCTTCGAAACAGATATGGCAATCTTCAAGGCGCAAATTGAAGCTGGAATATTGGATGCCATGATGCCAGCTCACGTGGTTTTCTCTCACTATGATGATCAACCTGCGAGTGGTTCACAGTATTGGCTACAGAAAGTATTGAAGCAGCAGCTTGGGTTTAAAGGCTTGGTATTCTCTGACGATTTAACGATGGAAGGCGCTGCCATTATGGGCGGACCAGCCGACAGAGCGAAAGCGGCCTTGAATGCAGGTTGTGACATGGTGTTGATGTGTAATAAACGAGATGCACAAATTGAAGCTCTGGATCACTTAGCGATTCAAGAGGTGCCTTTAGCCAACTCATTGCTTAAAAAACACAGCTTTGATTTGTCGACACTTCACTCGGATGCTAGGTGGAAAAAGACCTCAGAGACGATTAAGCGAATGCTAGGCAGTGAGTGATAAATAAACACATTATAATTTTAGATAAGGCGATATGATAAATATCGCCTTTTTTGTATGTGTGATCCGTGGTTTAAACCTATTTATCTCTTAGAGTGAGTTAAATTTAATGTGTAAAATAAAATTTACAGTCAATGTTTTTTATTGTTTACACTTGCAATCGCTTTTTTAGCTGTTATTGTGTTTTTAAAGATTGTTAACCCAAACGGAAATGTTGGGTGTAAAAATAAATATACAGGTTGAGTTATGCAGAAAAGTGAATTAAGCAATGTCAATATCATCGACGAACAGGTACTGATTACTCCTGAGGAGTTAAAAGCAAAACTGCCTTTGAGTGATAATGCTCGTCGTTTCATTCAAGAGTCTCGTCAAACTATCGCAAACATCATTCATAAGAAAGATCATCGCATGCTTGTTGTATGTGGCCCATGTTCTATCCATGACATTGAAGCTGCGAAAGAGTACGCGAAACGCTTAAAAGCACTTTCTGAAGAACTGAGCGATCAACTGTATATTGTAATGCGTGTTTACTTTGAAAAGCCTCGTACTACTGTTGGTTGGAAAGGTTTGATTAATGACCCTCATCTAGATGGCACTTTCGATATTGAGCATGGTCTGCATGTTGGTCGTGAGCTATTAGTTGAACTTGCTGAGATGGAAATTCCACTCGCAACAGAAGCATTAGATCCAATCAGTCCGCAATACCTAGCAGATACCTTCAGCTGGGCGGCGATTGGCGCACGTACGACTGAATCTCAAACTCACCGTGAAATGGCAAGTGGTCTTTCAATGCCAATCGGCTTCAAAAACGGTACCGATGGCAACTTAGGTACAGCAATTAATGCGATGCAGGCAGCTTCTTCTAGCCACCGTTTCATGGGTATTAGCCGCGAAGGCCAAGTTGCACTACTTACGACTCAAGGTAACCCAAATGGTCACGTTATTTTACGTGGCGGTAAGCAAACGAACTACGATTCAGTATCGGTACACGAATGTGAACAAGAGCTTGGTAAATCAGGCTTAGAAGCGGCACTGATGGTTGACTGTAGCCACGCGAACTCTCGCAAAGATTTCCGCCGCCAACCTCTAGTTGCAGAAGATGTGATTCACCAAATTCGTGAAGGCAACAAGTCGATTATCGGCCTGATGATTGAAAGCCATATTAACGAAGGAAACCAATCTTCGGATATACCTCTCAATGAGATGAAATACGGCGTATCTATTACCGACGCGTGTATCAATTGGGATTCAACTGAGGCACTATTGAAGCATGCACATACGGAATTAGTCCCGTTCTTAGAAAACCGTTTGAAAGGTTAGTCAGAGTTTTAAATTTAAGTGCCTCATCTAATGGGGCATTTTAAGATCTGTTACTAGCGAAATCAGCGTTAGTACGGGCTTATAGATTAGTAAGGAATAAAATGGCCGTTGAACTGAACGAATTACGCGACCAAATCGATGCTGTCGATAAACAAATGTTGGATTTACTTGCTCAGCGATTGGCTCTAGTAGAGAAAGTCGGGGAAGTAAAAAGTGAACATGGTTTACCTATTTATGTACCAGAGCGTGAAGCTGCAATGCTGGCATCTCGTCGTCAAGAAGCCGAGAAAATAGGGGTTCCACCACAGTTAATCGAAGATATTTTGCGTCGTACTATGCGTGAGTCTTATGCCAGCGAAAAAGATTCAGGCTTTAAGTGTCTTAACCCAGAGTTACGTTCAGTGGTTATCGTTGGTGGTAATGGTCAACTTGGTGGTTTGTTTGGTCGTATGTTCAAACTGTCTGGCTACGAAGTGAAAATCCTCGGCAGCCAAGATTGGGATAAGGCCGACGAAATCTTAGATAATGCTGGCCTTGTTGTTGTTACGGTTCCAATTCACCTAACGGAAGGTGTGATTGCAAAACTAGGTAACCTACCAAGCGATTGTATTCTTTGTGATTTAACATCGATTAAGTCAAAACCGCTACAAGCAATGATGGACATGCACCAAGGCCCAGTGGTTGGATTGCACCCAATGTTTGGTCCGGATGTTCCTAGTCTTGCTAAGCAGGTGATTGTCTACAGTGATGGTCGTGGTTCTGAAAGCTACCAATGGCTACTGAATCAATTTGGTATCTGGGGGGCGAGCCTATGTCAGATGGATGCAGCTGAACACGATCACGGCATGACCTTAATTCAAGCACTTCGTCACTTCACCTCGTTTGCTTACGGTTTGCACCTAAGTAAAGAGAATCCGAATATCGATCAGCTTCTGAAGCTCAGTTCGCCAATCTACCGTCTTGAGATTGCTATGGTTGGTCGTCTGTTTGCTCAAGACCCGAACTTGTACGGAGACATCATTCTCTCTTCAGATGAGAACATTGAAATGATTCGACGCTTCCATAGCTGTTTCGGAGAGGCGTTAGAAATACTAGATGGCAAAGATAAAGCCAAGTTTGTTGAGAGCTTCAACCAAGTGAGTGATTGGTTTGGTGACTACTCACAACAATTTTTGCAAGAGAGCCAAAGTCTTCTAAAACAAGCACATGACTCGATTCATCGTGGTTAATAGTGTGGTTTGAAAAATAAAAAAGAGCGACCATTTGGTCGCTCTTTTTGTTTGTGCTGAACGCTATGAAAGCATTTGGCCTACGGCAGGCTAAAAGCAATTAGATCATCATAGGCTAAACCAACAGGTCTTAGCTATTAACAAGTAGTTAGCCATTAACAACTAGTTAGTCGTGATAGGTTTTTTGCTTTCTTCACTCGATACGGTGTCGATGGTCGAGCTAATGTAAGGCACGTTAGTCAGGTTGATCTGCAAGCGAACCACATTATCAATCAGTTGAACCAGTGGGCCCCACTTAACCTTTTTCTCTTTCTCGAACACGTAGTTGAAGTTTTCCGGTGTCCAATCCATCAAGTATTGAGGGTTCAATGAACGACCAAGGAAGCGTACTTCATAATGCAGATGTGGCCCAGTTGAGTTACCTGAGTTACCACAGCTCGCAATCACATCGCCTTTACTCACAAATTGACCGCTACGTACCTTGAACTTCTGTAGGTGCGCATAAGAACTCATGAAACCAAACGAGTGACGCATAGTAATAAAGTTGCCGAAGCCTTTTTTACTTGGGCGTACGGTTTCAATGACTCCATCTGCGGGCGCGACAATATCTTCACCACGCTTACACGTTAAATCGATACCAGTATGTACATGGCGTTTCCCTGAAATAGGGTTAGTGCGGCTACCATAAGAAGAAGATATACGTTGATAAGCCATCGGACTGTCGTTTGGAATCAAGCGGAACATTGTGGCTCTTACTGCTGAATCGACTGCAGCCGCATCAATGCGATCTTCTAAAGAAATATCATCGGTAAGCAGATCTTCATCAGCAAGCCCCAGTACTGATTCCACATCGAATACACGCTTACCAAGCAGTTGAATCGTGCCTTCTTTCTCGGTCAGTGTTTGCGATAGCGAATGGTTGGTTTCTACTTGCTCAGCATAAAGAAATTCTGTTTGTTCTTTTTCAACAATCAGTGTTTCAATCAACTGTTGGGCATCACCCGCTTGCAGTGCGAGTTCTTGTTTACTCTCGAAGTGCATGTACGCCGCTCCGCCAATCAATAGCGGTACTGAAAAAATGGCAGTAGTGCAAATGAGTACGGCTTTTCGACCGAAGTAAAACGTCTGTTCCCCCTGACTAGAGGGAATAGTAATGGACACTTTTTTAGACATGGTTCTGTATTAACTAAATGCTTCTAATAGAAAAAGGGTAATGGAGATATTATTCCTTACCTAAGTCGGTAAGGTGTTCAATCTCTCTATAAAGCAGGTCATCGTCACCAACATTAAGCTCAACAAGGCGCTTAAGGTGGCTGATACTATCAATATCTAAATGCTCTATGCGTAAACGCATTGAGGTATTGATGGTAGAGACTATCGTTGCTTCTAACTGAATATTGATATCACTGTTTTCGAGTTTAAAGCTCACTTGAACAGGGACATCATGGCTAAGTTGTTTTGATTCATTGCATTGAATGAGTAAACCATGGAGTGATAAGTCTTGCACTGAGCCTGATACCTTTACTTGTCCTTGTGAGATCTCAGTCGGGACTTGATAAATAACTCGTGAAAATTGACGCCTTTCAACCATAAGTAATCTCTCTATATCGATGCATTACACGTAAGCCAGATATATCAAAGGCCGCTATTATCGCGGCCTTTGTTCAAAATACAAGCTTATTTACTTAGCTATACGCTTGTACTTGATACGGTGCGGCTCTGCCGCTTGTGCGCCTAGAGTCTGCTTAAGCCACTCAGTGTACTCAGTATAGTTACCTTCGTAGAAGTTAACTTGACCTTCATCACGGTAGTCTAAGATATGGGTCGCAATACGGTCAAGGAACCAACGGTCATGCGAGATAACCATTGCACAGCCCGGGAATTCAAGCAGTGCTTCTTCAAGAGCACGTAGCGTTTCAACGTCAAGGTCGTTGGTAGGCTCATCGAGTAGCAGTACGTTACCGCCCGCTTTTAGCAGTTTCGCTAAGTGAACACGGTTACGTTCACCACCAGAAAGCTCACCGATGATCTTCTGTTGGTCGTTGCCTTTAAAGTTGAAACGAGAACAGTAAGCACGCGCAGGGATTTCGAAGTTGTTGATCTTAATGATATCAGCGCCTTCAGAGATCTCTTGGAATACTGTCTTAGTGTCGTCCATGCTGTCACGGAACTGATCAACAGAAGCAAGCTTAACGGTTTCGCCTAGTTCAACTGTACCTGAATCTGGCTGTTCTGCACCGCTTAGCATCTTGAATAGTGTTGATTTACCTGCACCGTTGGCACCAACGATACCGACGATTGCGCCCTTAGGCATGCTGAACGATAGGTCGTCGATAAGAACGCGATCACCAAACGATTTAGTCAGGTTGTTCACTTCAAGAACTTTATCACCTAGACGCTCACCTGGCGGGATGAACAGTTCGTTGGTTTCGTTACGCTTCTGGTATTGGCCAGTTGTCAATTCTTCAAAACGAGCCATACGAGCTTTAGACTTAGCTTGACGGCCTTTAGGGTTTTGACGAACCCATTCAAGTTCTTTCTCGATTGTCTTTTGACGTGCGCTTTCGCCCGCTTTTTCTTGCTTAAGACGCTCGTCTTTTTGCTCTAGCCAAGACGTGTAGTTACCTTCCCATGGGATACCTTCACCACGGTCAAGTTCTAGAATCCAGCCAGCTGCGTTGTCTAGGAAGTAACGGTCGTGGGTAATCGCCACAACAGTACCACTGTAATCAACAAGGAAGTGCTCAAGCCATGCTACTGATTCTGCATCCAAGTGGTTGGTTGGTTCATCAAGAAGCAGCATGTCTGGCTTTTCAAGAAGTAGACGACAGATAGCAACACGACGACGCTCACCACCTGATAGGAATTCAATTTTCGCATCCCACTCAGGAAGACGAAGTGCATCAGCAGCACGCTCTAGAGCAGTCTCTAAGTTGTGACCGTCTTTTGCTTGAATCAGAGCTTCTAGTTCGCCTTGCTCTTTTGCCAGTGCATCGAAGTCTGCATCTGGTTCTGCGTAAGCTGCGTAAACCGCATCAATACGCTTAAGTGCGTCAGCAACGTCAGAAACCGCTTCTTCTACGATTTCACGAACAGTTTTTGATTCGTCTAGCACAGGCTCTTGTGGTAGATAACCTACTTTAAGGCCTTGTTGTGCACGTGCTTCACCATCAATATCAGTATCAATACCAGCCATGATACGTAGTAGGGTAGATTTACCTGAACCATTTAGACCCAAAACACCGATTTTAGCGCCAGGAAAAAAGCTAAGAGAAATGTCTTTAAGAATTTGACGCTTAGGTGGAACAGTTTTGCTCACCCGAGACATGGTATATACGTATTCAGCCATTGCCGATCGATCCTAATTATTGTTCAAAATTGTCTGCTATTTTATACCAATATCCTCAAAGATGTTACTCCTAGGGCAGAAAAGCCACTCTTGAACTAATCCTTACCTATTATTGTCACATTGGTCATTAAAACTATATTTAATGGGCTTCTGAGGCGAAGTGTTAAATATTAATAATATTTACACTCAAATCCTTTACATTTGATGTGATGTCGGGCGTAAATAGACTTCACGTATTCATACACGCACTAAGGAAAGAGCGAATGTTTTTCCGCATTGGTAATACGAAAATTGCTGTGGCTGCATCGGCAATTTTGTCTTCGGTTTCACTGGCTCCGGTCGCTATGGCTAGCAATGCATCCGAGCTTGAAATGCAGCGTGACGTTTATGATAAAGCGCAAGATGTTTTAGACAGCCGTGATCTAAAAGCTTACTCCGCGCTGCGTAACAAAATTCAAACATACCCTTTAACACCTTACACCGATTATCGGGCCTTTCTGATTGGCTTAGGTGATCGCACACCTGCTGAGGTCGATGCTTTCATTGAAGAGAACAAGGCATTGCCTTTCTCCAATCGAATGCGCGCACCTTATTTGGACTCATTGGCTTCTCAAAAACAGTGGAAGACGATCCTTGAGTTTCAAACCAAAGAGCCTGTCGGTGAAAAATACCAATGTATTTATTATCGAGCGCATTACGAGCAAGGTAACCAAGAGCTTGCCTTTAAAGGAGCTAAACAACTTTGGTTGAGTGGTAGTGGTGTTGATGACGCTTGTGACCCTTTATTTAAAAGCTGGGATCAAGCTGGGCTAAGAACTGATGAGCTGATTCTGGATAGAATGCTGCTAGCGTTCGAGGGCCGTAACGGTAAGTTAATGAGCTATCTGATTAAGCAATTGGATCATGATGAGTCAATTGCTCAAGCGAAGCAGATGAAGGCGTTGTACAACAAGCCTGAAAATGTACTCGCGTTTGCTAAAAAACATCCAGCGAATGAATTCTACCAAGCTCAAACCGAGTTTGCTTTCGAGAAGCTAGCAAGGAAATCATCAAGCAGTGCTCAAAAGGTGTTTGATGATGTCATCAAGGCTCAGAAGTTTTCGAAAGAGAAATCTCAAGAGCTCGCTGATTACCTAACGTTTCGTCTGATCAACACCGACTCTGAAGAGTTAATGGTGTGGCGCGACAAAATGCTCGCGAGTTCATCAAAGCAAGTTCTGCTGGAACGACGTGCTCGCTTAGCAATTCAACATGCCGATTGGACGGGTTTGAAAGAGTGGATAGCGCGCTTGGATGATAAACATCAGGCTTCGCTTCGTTGGCAATATTGGCAGGGCAGAGCTGAAATCGCGACGGGCGATACTGACAAAGGCAATAAGCGACTGTCAGATATCTTGGGTCAGCGTAATTTCTACAGTGTGGCTGCGGCTAAGCAGTTAGGTAAGCCAGTTCAATATCCAACATCGACACTTAAATACAATGCTGAAACAGTGAAGCCATTCGACACCTCTTTGGTGCGTATTGGTGAACTGATTGACCGAGACAAAATTGCGGCAGCGAAAAGTGAATGGCGCTGGTTACTGACCAATGCAGATAAAGAGCAAAAAGAGATGCTTGCCGCTTACGCTGCGACACAGCGTTGGAATCACTTTACCGTAACAGCGAGTATCTCTGCGAAGATGTGGGATAACATTGCGCTGCGCTTCCCTGTTGCTCATAAGTGGTGGTTTAACTTCTACGCTGAAAAGCACGATCTCGATCCAATCACTTTGATGTCTTTAGCAAGACAAGAGAGTGCGATGGATTCAGAAGCTCGCTCTCCAGTTGGCGCGCGTGGCATTATGCAAATTATGCCCAAGACGGCGCAATACACAGCGAACAAACATAAGATTAAGTATCAGGGCAGCGATGATCTTTATGATGTCGGCAAAAACATTGAGATTGGCAGTCACTACTTAGATGGTTTACTCGCTCAATATGATGACAACCGTATCTTTGCGTTTGCGGCTTATAATGCTGGACCTAGCCGTGTGAAACAGTGGCGTTCACGCAGCGATGAAAAGCTCGATGCCTTTGCATTTATCGAAATGATCCCATTCAAAGAGACACGTGGCTACGTTCAGAATATCTTGATGTTTGAGACCTACTATCGAGATATCTTGGGTGAGAAAGGGACGTTTTTAGCGCCCCATGAGGCAAAAACGAAATACTAAGCCTTCGGCATTTGGCCCGAAACTGAGTAAGAATAAAGGCAGTGAGTGCGAACCATTTCCACTTACTGCCTTTTTACATTGGATCGCATCAAGTGTTTCGGTATAAAGTGTTAAACGCTTTCAATCGTTAAGCGACTCTTTAAAGTCATAATTTAAAAGTAAGTGTAGAGATATGGCATCACAACCTGAATATGATAATTGGCAACAACTGATGGACTTGGTAAAGACGGCTGTCGAAAAAGATCAGCACGAGCTGTTGTTGACTATGATGATGACACCAGACGAGCGAGATGCTCTGGTTGCTCGAATTAATATCTTCTGTGAGCTGATGAAAGGCGATATGTCTCAACGACAGGTGAGTCAAATGCTGGGCGTAGGCGTAGCGACGATAACCAGAGGCTCAAATGAGCTAAAGGCCAAATCTGAGCAAGAGAAAGTCGTGATCGCCGACCTATTGCTAAAGTAATAATGGAATTAAGCTATCACGCGATAGTATGAATACGAATTCGATAAAAAACGCTAACTGGATGTTAGCGTTTTTTGTTTCTGAAGATTGTTCTTGGAATCTTTTGAAGTTTAAGGAAGCCTCAAATACTAAATAGGAAAGTGTTCAGGATTCACAAATGGGATCAGAGCCAAAATTAAAGCTTGATGATAGACCGAACTGCGTGACAATTGGTTATGTGTCAGTAGGCCAATGGCACCACCTTTCTGTTTGATATTGTCGGTACCAAACACTTCATCCATCACATCCCCTAACTCGTTTGCATGCTCTAGTTTCTCAAGCACGGCTGGTGGCAGCATCAGACTTGCTGAACGAGACTCGCCACGTTGGCCATTCGTTTCGATCACCATCCAGGCAAAGGTGACGTTTGTTTCTATTCCCGCTTCTAGACCAACATAGAAGTCTGCATCAGGCTGAGCTTGAGTTGCGTTGTGAACTCGATTCACGGCACCTTGATAGGTTTCATCATTGCTCATCGGTTGATCGGCGACACCACTAGGGACGCTGATGCCTTTGAAATCAAATTCAGTATCAGGAAAAGCAGATAAGAACGCACTTTTAACGGCGTTTATTTTAGCTGGGTTCAGCGATGCGATGATTACAGATTTCATGTGTCGGATTCTTTTTGTTGTCGATTAGATTGAGTTGATGTTGTCGGTACCAGTCACTCAACTCTTCTAGTGGCATGGGTTTACCAAAGTAATAGCCTTGCAGCATATCGCACTGTGCATCCTGTAACCACTGGTGCATGTCTTGAGTTTCAATCCCTTCGGCGGTGACCTTTTTCCCCTGAGCATGACACAACCCGATAACTGGTTTTACGATGTTCTGGTTATCGGTTTCAATTAAGGTATCCAAAAACGCTTTATCCAATTTAATTTTCTGAGTTGGATACTGCACCAGTTGAGTGATAGAGGTGTAACCGGAACCAAAGTCATCAATCGCCAGTCGATAACCCATGCATGACAGCTCATTCAGCAATGGAAAACCTTCTGAATTTGAGTAAAAGGTTTCAGTGATTTCAAAATCGATTAGGCTTGGTGGAATTCGATTTAACTCCGCGTGTTCTTTAATGAAACCCGCAAGGTGAGTGGTTTCAATGCCAGCAGAAGATAAGTTGATCGACAATTGAATCGAGTGATCAAATTGAGTCTGAAGTCGATGGAATGAAGCAAACGCATTCTGTATTACCCAGCGGTCAACATGTTCGAACAGCCCGGTTTGTTCGGCTATTGGAATGAACTCATCCGGTGGAACCAAACCAAGTTGCTTTGAATTCCAACGCAATAACACCTCAACGCCAATAACATCAGTCCCGGTAGAATCCATGTAGGGCATGTAAACGAGCCTGAATTCATCATCAAAATTCTTACCTCTAAGCGCACGTTCAATGTCTGCTTGGCGCTGAATGGCTTTGTCTAAATCCCGTGAATAGTCAGCAAATTGGTTTTTACCGGCACGCTTGGCTTGGTACATCGCAGTATCCGCGTTGGACAGTAGCTTCTCGATTGAGTTGCCATCATTAGGGTAGGTCGCAATACCAATACTGACCGTGATCGGAAAGCTGCCTGATTCGGTGACAAAACCTTTTTGCAGTGGAGTCAGTAAATCATTCGAGAATCGATGCGCGACATTTCCTCGGTGACTAGGAGCGTTAATGTAGACAACGAACTCGTCTCCAGAAAGTCGGGCTGGCATACAATGAGCGTCGAACTCCTCTTTATAGTGACGACAAATATCTGAAATACGCTGAGCAAAAGAGACCAGAATCGAGTCGCCGATTTGATGTCCGTATTTGTCGTTCACAAACTTGAAGTTGTCCAAGTCAAAATAGAGAACCCAGGTTTCGGTATTCGAACTCGGTTTTGGCAACGATTGCTGAACGAAGGTTTGAAACTGATGCCTATTGGCTATTTGGGTTAACTGATCATTTTCGGCCAAGAGCTTGGTCTGTTGGTAGGTGTTGTCTAGCTCTTGGTACATGTCATAAAAACGCTGTGATAGGCGGCCAAGCTCATCACGAGTGCCCAAGCGTTCGATGTTCTTACGTTGTTTTTTTTCGACTTGCTGTAGCTGTCGATCGAGCCGCGTTATTGGAGTAATCACAGTGCGAGACAGAAGCATGAGTAGCAGAGCGACAGTCACAAACGCAGACAGGGCAAACGACAAACTCAGCTTGTTCCAAATTGAATCGAGCTTGTTTTCTAATAGGAATTGCGCCGGATCGACCGTGGCGTACAGTTCTGGAGCAAGCTTGACTGAGTGGGTGACATCATTTTCCAAAGAAACCGCTATGGATGTGAAGAATAAACTGGTTTGGTAGTCGAACTCTATCTGTTTTCTCAGCGCATTAAATTTGTCGAGAGAGACAGAGACAACAACAAAGAACACATCGTCGGGTTGATTGTTAACGGTTGGGAAAATCGCTTTTCTATCTACCTTGTCATAGTGAACCAACATCCCTTCGCCTTGGGAGTTTTGAATATAGTTGGTACTCGATGTTGCTAAGGTGTCTTGATAGTGCAGGTCAACATACTCCAATATCTTACTGTCAATCTGAGTGCGTGAGTCATTGCTATTATCCGCGTAATAACGCAGTTTTCGATCACCATTAAGAAGCGCTAAACCTGTATAGCTTTCATCGTCATCTTGCAGGAAATGAATGGCTTCTCGAAGATTACTGACCAGTTCAAGATCGCGAGATAGATTTTGATCAGTGAGAAAATAACGCTTCACCATATCACTCTGGGTCAAGGTGTAAGAGTAGCTATTGAGGAACGAACGAGATTGGCGAAAGTATCCGGCTAGTTTTTCCATGTTCAGTTGAAGTGCGTTGTCTTCGCGTTTGATGAAACTGCTTTTTTGCGTCGAATAAATAATATAGCTAGAAGCCGCGGTACTGATCAGTATCACAGGGGCTATTAGTAGTAAGATTTTAGTACTTAGCTTCATAGTTAATGACAACACTATTTATAAATTAAGCGCATAAGTTTATGTTACTTAATGCTTACTCGCTATTAATTATACGTAGTTCGATGATTTCCTGTGAAGGGGGTAAGGTTTTGTCTTTATTGATAAAAAAAGCCACTAATGAGTTTTTGTTAGAAAGGCTCAAGTAGTGGAGAGAGTAAGCGTGCCGAATGTGCGAAACAAGTGAATTGTGTTTCAGGCATGCTAGGGTGAGTTTTCTTAGCGAGAATAGTACTCGACTAGAGGGTGATTTAAGTATTTGGCCTGCTGTAGGCCAAATACTTATGTTAGCTAAAAGCTGATACTCACTTTCAGCTATGACAACTTAACTTGAGTCGCTTTGATGTTCTCACTTGGGTAGCAACCCAACACCTTAAGGTGGCGAGTAATGGCTGTTAGTTCCGTTATCGCTTGTTGCATATTATCTGAATCCAGATGCGCCTCTAAATCGACATAGAACATCTCTTCCCAAGGGTTACCCATGATAGGACGAGATTCTAGCTTAGTCATGTTGATGCCTAAGCGTTGCAGGATCAGTAGTGTTTCTACCAAAGAACCCGCCTCTTGAGATGTCGACATGATGAGCGTTGTTTTCGCTGGTATTTGAGTCGATACTTCAACAGGCTTACGCGCCACAACGATGAAACGAGTGTGGTTCTCTGTTTGGTTTGCAATATTGCTCTGGATTGGCTGTAGTCCATAAAGCTTACCGCTCGATGCATTACCAATAGCAGCTACGTCATTACCACCCAATTCTTTAACTTTTTTCATTGCATCAGCGGTGCTTGCGCAAGACTCAAGGTTGACACCCTTAAGGCGGCTCAAGAACTCACTGCATTGTTGATGAGGTTGTGGGTGCGAGTAGAGTGTTTTGATGTCTTCTAAACGGATATCACTTTTAGCAACAAGGCAGTGCTCAATCGGTTGAGAAAGTTCGCCAACAATGTATAGAGTCGTATGCTGTAACAGGTCGTAGACCTCGTTAATTGACCCTGAACTGGTGTTCTCAATCGGCAGGACACCGTAGTCGGCATGGCCAGACTCTACTGTTGATGCGACTTCTTTGAAGTGATTACAGTTCAGCTCAATCAATTCCATATTCTTGCGGCTGAAGTATTCGCGGCTCGCAAGGTGAGAATACGATCCCTTAGAACCTAAGAATGCAACGCGAGCCAATGGTTTACGGCTTTGCGGGTTCGCTAGGTTTTGTAAGTATGACTGTTGTAGTAAAACGGAATCTTCGATGATGGTGTGAAACAGCTTGGTAATGTACTGCGCATCAAGTTCGTATTTATCTTTGCCGTTGTTGATCAGCTTAACTAATAGTTGTTGTTCTCGTACTGCATCACGAACTGGTTTTGATGTCTCTACTTTGCTTTTAGCGACTTCGATACTTAGCTTGCGACGCTCTGAAAGTAACTTCAGGAGTTCGTCGTCTAAATCATTAAGACGAAGGCGGATATCATCCAGTGAAATTGAGCGGTCAGTCATAAATGTGTCCTTATAAAAAAGCCTCCCTAGTGTGGGAGGCTTCTTGTTCGTTTTTGACTTGTTTTTCTAAAACGACTTAGCCTCCGATTTACGGAAGAAAAAAGAAGTCAAAAATAAACAAAGATTGAGTG
>NZ_JBFRTQ010000008.1:0-48525 GCF_041474195.1 Vibrio sp. 10N.222.52.C3
GCCATGCTCGGCGCACAACGAAAAATGGCAGCCCAATCAGGCTGCCATTTGTTTATTCGATTTAAAACGTATTACCGAGCTAGATATTGCTGAGCTAGCGGCTACTGAGCTAAGCGCACCAACTCTTCTGGCGAGTAGTGTTCTGCTTCTGCGCCTTTGGCGATTAAGTCGATCACTTGGAACTCGTTCATGTCACCAAACTCTTTGGTTAAGTAATCACGGAACGCTTTCTCGTTCGGCCATTTGCCTCGCACGATATAGCCATCTTCCTTATCGAAATCTTCCGTCTCAAAGAAAGAAAAGTCGGTCATACCAATATTGTGGCAATACAAAACGAGATACATGTTGAATCCTTTACACTTAACTAGGGCCTGTTTAACTTTCGAGCCGATCAAAAAGCGTCTCTAAAAAGCAGGGCTAAGGTTACAACATAAATGCTAAATCGAATACCCAATCGGATCGTCAATTTAGAAACCTCAGCGACCGGATCTTTACGTTAGTCATCAAACATCATGTTAATGGCTGCACCCAACAAGATCAGCCCAACAATTGGCCCCATGACTGCTAATGGCGCGCGCTCAATGTATGGAAGGTTCTCTGCGATCATCAAACCCCATTCAGGTGTTGGTGGCTTTGCCCCTAATCCGATGAAGCTCAGCGAGGTCAGACTTAGAGTGATAACCGGTAGCCTCAACATCGCGTGCCTTAACAACGGTGGCAACACATACGGAAGCAAGTAGAAACGGAAGATTCTAAGCTTACTGGTGCCCCATAGTGGCGCGAGGTGTGTATAAGGTTGAGCCTTGGCTTCTACGATCAAGCTTGAGCAGTGTGCAGCTAGCGGCGCCCACGACACCAATACAATCGCGATTAATGCGCTGTTCGGATTCATCCCCGTTAAGCCTGCAACAAGCAAGCCTGCAATGATGTATGGGATACCCTTAGTGATCTCGATAAGGCCTTGGCTAAAGCGGGTGTTGAAACCCATGATGATGCCCGTCACCAAGCTCAAGAACGTTGCCAATATGCCGGCTTGGAAGGTCGCAATCATACCAGAACCAATTCTCGCCAGTAGGTCTCGACCAATGCCATCTGCGCCCAAAGGTGCTTGCCAACTCGGTGATGCCAAGCGTGCGAATTGGCTAGTGTATGGGTCTCGGAATGCAGCCCATACAACGATAGCAATTATGAAAGAGAAGATCGCAAAAGCAGTGACACGCTTTGCGCGGTTCTGGGTAAAACGAAACGAAGAGTGGCTACTGATGAGCTTGCCGCTTTTCAGGCTGTGGCCAAGAATCAATTGCTGAACAAACAAGCTCATGCTGCTCACGGCAATTGAAAATAGCAGCAACACCAATAAGCCGCCTTGCAGCGTTGGTAAGTCTTGCGCCTTGGCTGCACCAAGAATCATGCGCCCGATACCAGGGATCGAGAAGATAAGCTCAACCGCGACTGCGCCACCAGTTAAGCCAATCACGATCATCGCGATTTGCGGGATCAGACTGCTCAGCGCTCTTTTCAGCGCAAAGCGAATAATTTGATTGGAATGAACGTTGGCACTGAGCCAAGTGATCACCCAAGGTTCATTGAGAACGCGTTGTAAACTGTCTCTGAGTAGACGACTAAACAAGCCACTTGCAGGCAGTGCGAGCGCTAAACTCGGTAGCCAGATATCTTGCCAACCTTGCCAACCATACGGTGGTAGCCAACCTAACCAGATAGAGAACACCAATATTAATACCGAGGCCACCACATACTCTGGTAACGATATTAATACGGTGCTTAAACTGCTGTAACTCTGCCCTAGTTTGCCCTTCTTCCAACTGCGTAAGGTAGCAAGTAAGCCTGCACCACACAGTACGAAAGTCATCACCAATGCACTAGACATTAAAAACAGAGATGTAGACGCTGTTTTTTGAATGCCTAATGCAACCGAAGAACCATCAATCCAAGATTTACCTAGGTCCCCCGAAAAGGCACTTCCTATCCAGTCGATCAGACGTTCGCTCGCCGAACGGTCAAGCTGAAGATCAGCACGTACCGCCGCTAAAGCTTCAGGCGTAAGCAGGTGTTGTTGCCCCGCCCTAGCCCGCAGAATAGATTGGCTTGGATCGATGCCTGCAATGTCAGGCATCAAACCAACAAGAATCACCACCACAATCAGTGAGGCGATTCTTGATAGCCAAGGCGTCAAGATAAATAGAGTTCGACGCAGAGTCTCAGCAGATAACATTTATTTAGTTAGCCTGTGTTGCCGGGTTAACTTGTGTCGTTTGATCAACCAAGCGACGTTCACTTGGGTCACGAACGACATTGCTTACACGCTCACTTTCACCTTGAATCACACGTTCGTGAAGCAGCGGGATAGCCGCGAAATCGTTAAGGATTTTTTGTTCAGCTTCGATGATCGCTTGGTGACGCAGCGCACCTAGCGGTTGTAGGTCAGCGTGATTCAGTGCTTTATCTACCTCTTGAGAACAGAACTGGCCAAGGTTGAATGAACCCTTACAACCAAAGTCGCTCATCATGTAAGCCACTGGGTCACCCGAATCTAGAACCGTTGCACGAGAAAGGATAAACGCGTCAAACTTACCAGATAGCGCATCGTTCTCGATCTGAGCGTATTCACGAATATCCAGCTCAACCTTGAAACCAGCCGCTTCAAGTTGTTGCTTCAGTAGCGCTGCCACTTCTGGAAGCTCTGCACGGTCGGTAAAGGTACCGATAACAATACTTTCACCGTTTGCTTTTAGCGTTTTGTCGATTGCTTGACCTTCAGGTCGGATCGGCTCAGCCCAAGCAAGTGCAGGACCTAATAGGCCTTGTGCGATGTCCGCGTGGTTTTCATAAACAGTATTCACGATTTGCTCACGGTCTACCGCAGCCGCCGCTACCTTACGCAAGTTAATATCGCTGAATACGCCTGACTTGTTATTTAAGTAAAGCGTATTGGTACGAGGCATCGCCACTTCATAAAGTAGGTTCGGATCAATGGTCGCGATTTGTGAAACGGGTACTGCTTCAACGATGTCTGCTGTACCTGTTCTTAGAGCTGCAGCGCGAGCAAAACCGTTAGGGACGTATTCTGCAATCACAGATTCAACTTGCGCTTTTTCACCCCAGTAGCCATCGAAACGTTTTAGCTTCGCGCTGGTTGTACCGTTAATTTCAGTCAACTCAAACGGACCCGTACCAGCACCCATTGGGCTAACACGGCCATCTTCTTGGTAAGCACTTGCTGCAAGAATCGCTAATTGAGGGCTTGATAAACGGCTTGGTAAAAGAGGGTCATCAAAGCTGGTCTTGATCTCTACGCGGTAGTTGTCCATCGCTTTCACTTCGAGATCGACACCATCTAGAATGCGTGGCTTAGGTGCAGCCTCAAGCGCTTTCTGCAAAGAGTTCACTACGGATTCTGCTGTTAATGTAGAGCCATCGTGGAATTTAACGCCTTGGCGAATCGTGAACTGCCAAGTCAGAGGATCAAGATGTTTCCAATCAGTCGCTAGCATTGGTTCTGCTTCTGAGGTTGGGCTCAGGTTAACCAGAGTTTCTGCTGTGCTCCAACGAGATAACTTAAAAGCGTCATCAGAAAGTGGCGATAAACCCGTTCTTGGTGGTTGCATCATCGCAACTCGAATTTCAGATTTTACTGCGGCATCGCTAGACCCTGGTTGAGAGTCAAAACAGCCCGTCAAAGGCAGAGCCAACGCAAGCGTGCAAGCCAGTTTGATTGAATTAAAACGCATAATTATTTTTTCTCTGTAGCTGTATTTTTTTAATAAATAAGGTTGTGTTAACAAGTAGATTTCGAAAGAGGCTGAGACTCGATCAGCATCTGAGTTGCAGGATGAGCAGGTTTACTCATCACTTGATCGGTCGGTCCGTGCTCGACCATTTCACCATGGTCGAGTACCAGTATTTCTTCACAAAGGGCTTTTGCGGCACCTAAATCGTGAGTAACCAAAATAAGGCGCATATCGCGCTTCTTTTTTAATGAATTAACCAAGTCCAACAACCTTTGGCGATTCACTGGGTCAAGGCTGGCAGTAGGTTCATCGGCCACCAGCACTGCGGGTCTAACGACAAGAGCCCGAGCAATAGCCACACGTTGAGCTTGACCTGTAGAAAGCTGATTAGGTTTCAGTAAGAGCAAACTGGCAGGCAATCCAACGTCTGAAAGCGCCTCTTCAATGATGGCTTCATGATTACCCGAAACATCTAAGTTACTTAGAGGTTCGGCTAAGATCTGTCGAACGGTATAGTAAGGGTTGAGGCTAGTGTGGGGCTCTTGAGGCACCAATTGAATCAAGCGACACACCGTTGCTTGCGCTTTGCTATCGCGAATTGGGAGCGAATAACCGAACAAGTTTATTTGACCAACGGTTGGCGCGTTAAGGCCAAATAGCAGTTCAATTAACGTTGATTTACCGGCACCAGAACGCCCAACAATTGCTAGGCTTTTGTCTTCAACATTAAGGTCTATGTTCTGTAGCGCTTTGAACGCTTTACCACCCAACCAACTTGGTACGGAGTAGTAGTGAACACTCACATTGTCGAACTTAATCTCTATCGGTGTTTGTGTTTCTGAATCAGTCACTGGCATTAATGGCGAGGCTTCTGAGTTTAGTGATAAGGTCGAGCTCATTCGATTAAGTCTCTCAATGAACAGCAGAAAGCGTGAGAGCTCGACTCAAGTGCATGTTTCGGTGCACCGTAAGCCACCACACCACCATCATCGATGACTAACAGCTTGTCACACGCCAACGCGCTATGCAGGTCATGGGTGATGAGTAAACCACCAATTTGACGCTGTTTAACATTGTGTCGAATCAGCTTAAGTATCTCTTGCTCTGTCACCGGATCTAACGCACTGGTTGGTTCATCGGCGATGATAATATCGGCGTTACTCAGCAAGCCAATCGCAATACACACACGTTGGCGTTGCCCACCCGAAATTTGGCTCGGGTACAACGGCAAGATGGTTTCTGGATTAGGAAAACCAAGTTGATTCAGCAACTCGGTAATTTGAATTTTTTCTTTTGATTTAAGCTTAGTGCGAGTTCCCGTCAAGGCAAGGCAGAGTTGACCTTCTATTGAAACCAGAGGGTTCAAAGCTTGAAGCGCATCTTGGAAGATAACTGCGGGGCGCTGTGTGGCAGTTCTTTGCAACATAGGCAAACCACATACCGCTTCACCAGATAGAGAAATATGACCTTCAACTTCAATCGTCTCTGGCAGAAACCCGGCAATAGCGCGAGAAAGCATCGACTTACCAATGCCTGACGGTCCCATGATCGCCAACAGCTCACCGCGATAAACATCGAAGTGGATATCTTGGAAAAGGGTTCTCGAAGAGGTTTTGATCGTTAGGTGGTCAACAGACAAAAGTGGGGTGTTCACGCAGATACTCACATATAGATGTTATAACATAACAACTCTATCATTTAGCCGACATGATGAAAAGAGAACATTGAACTGCATCGCACTTTATTTGCTGTTTGATTGACCAATTTTCATTAGGGCGTGTTGACCCTTCGAGGTGATTTTTACCGATACAAAAAAGCACTCACTAAATTTATCGTGTAAAAATAGTAAAGCGCTTTCATAAAATATTACAGGTGGTGATTAGGTTACTTAGTTAATGGCACCATGAGCGGTATCTTCGACTGGGTAACACTTCTGCTTAACTTGTGCGATGAACGGATACAGGAACGCAATACGCCCAAGATAGAACAGAGTAAACGCCAACCACAAACCATGATTACCCCAAATATCGACGGTGAATGCCTGTACCGCTAAAAATACCAACAAAGTCGCGATGCTTGAGTCTCTAACCGGACGTGTGGTTCCCGTTCCGGTAAAGATGCCGTAAACCGTTAAGCCAAAGCCAGCCACTAGCGGGAACACAATTAACCACGGAGCCATCTCTTGGTACAGCGTGACCAGCGCTAGAATATCGGTAAACAAGAAAACAATCATATCTTTAAAAATCAAAGTTAAAAGCGTCAGCGCGGCAATGAAACCTGCCGTCCATTGGAAGTTAAGCCTTAAAACACGATCAAGCATTGAAGGGTTCTTCTGTCCTACCGCCTTACCTGCAAACACACTCGATGCGTTGGCAATACCATCAAACATATAGCTGACAATGAAGGTCACCTGCATCAAGATCGCGTTAGCCGCTAGAACATCGGTACCCAGTTTAGAGCCAGTACGCGCCATCATGTTGAAGAACACCAAGATACAAATGGTGCGAAGCAATAGATCGGTATTCGAAGAGATGATTGTCGATAGGTCTTTCTTGGTCATCTTCGAGCCTTGCAAGAACTCAGAGATCGAAATATTGCTGGTCTTCATCACCAAGGTCACACCAATCGCAAAGGTGGTAACTTGTGCAATCAAACTTGCGTAAGCCACACCTGCGACACCCAAATCGAAATAAAGTACAAACACCGCATCCAAGACAATGTTCAACACATTACCAAACACTTGTGTATAAAGAACGTCTTTGGCTTTCGCCTGTCCCATTAACCAACCAATAATGGTGTAGTTAAGCAACACGAAAGGCGCGCCATAAATCAAAATACTGAAGTAGATATGCGCGTGCTCGGCTACATTGGCTTCAGGCTCTATCACCCACATTGCGCCTAGCCAGATGAGTGGTTGTATCAAGATAAAGATCAAACCCACTAAACCAGACAGCAAAAACGGACGCATCAAGCTACCCGCCAAATCAGTGCGGTTTCCCTTACCCAGTGCCATCGCACTTTGGCCCGTGGTACTGACACGGAAAAAACCAAACAACCAATACATGGTGTTCATAATGATGGTGCCGATCGCTACGCCACCAATCAATTCAGCAATACCAAGTTGGCCAATAACAGCGGTATCCACAGCACCTAACAGAGGTTGTGTCACCGTTGAGATGATGAAAGGGAAAGCGATTTTCAGATAATCTTTGTGGGTAATGGTCATATTCTATCGAGTGATATTAAGAACTATTTGCAATTAGAACGAAATGCTATCGTTTAATCCGTACGTTGTCATCATTTACTTAGAGTAGATTATCAACAAAGCATCTTTATCTTAGGCCAACTGCATAAAATCGTTAGCTGCTATTGGTTGTGCTAATTTGTCTCAACAAAAGATCAAAGTCTGGTTCAACAAAACAGCACAACCATCGATTAGTAAAAGCTCACGGGAAGGTAGAAATCGAGTTCGAACACTTCATCGGTGTTGAGAAAATGATTCTGATGATAATGCACATACGCGGGAGTCGAGCGCTGTTTGAAACCAGATGTGGGTAGCCACTTTTCTAACACCATACTGATCTGTGGTAGCAGTTCTCCATAGCGGCCATTTAGTCGAAACACAGCGTGTAAGCCGCCCGGAATCACCATCTGATTAACTACGCTACGATACTTAATCGGCTCATCAATCGCGATACACGCGACATAACGACACTGATCCATTTCAACCCAAGCAGGGTTTGAGTGATGCAAACCAAATTGGCTCGAAAAATCACGCTGTTCGGAATTCGCCCACGCTTTCAATATCAACCACGCATTACGAATAGAGCGGTTATAACCCGTATGTCGAACATAGGCCGCCATGCGTTCAGGCACTTCAACGATCTTGGGTTCGGGCAATACTCGCTGCGCCACATTCAAATAGCCCGCCGCCACTTCGGGATCTTTCAAATAGGGTTTTTCTGCTACTTGTAAATCGTGTTTACGCCACTCGCCCGGAGACATATTAAAGGTCGCTTTAAATGCTCGACTAAACGAAGACACCGAGCTAAAGCCACATTTATGGGCGATCTCGACCACTGACGAGCTGGTATCAAACATCAATTGGTTGGCTGCATACTCCATTCGAGTGCGTCGGATATATTGATGCAACGACTCCCCGACCACGCTTTTAAAGGTGCGATGAAAGTGCTGTTCTGAATAGGCCGCTATCTCAGATAACTCTTTGGCAGACAAAGGCTGACTGATGTCTTGGTGAATATGGAACAGGACATCATTGATTCGCGATATGTGTTGACGTGACATCGTTTAAATAGCATAAATGGACATGTTTAAGAGCATAAACGGACACGCTAGTTTTTACAATTGCCGTGTAATATCAAGCGATAGAATAAAAACGATAAACGACGAGACACAACACATGGAAATCGCACAGTCATTACAACAGATTCAATCTTCATACATTCGAGAGATCCTCGCAGCCGCAAGTGATCCAAATGTCATCTCATTGGCCGGCGGTTTACCGGACGAGAAAACATTCCCAATCGATTTAATGAAGCCAACGCTAGAAAACCTAGCGAACATGCCTGAAGTTTTCCAATACGGCTCCACTGCCGGTTACGGCCCGTTGCTTGACCACCTAACACAAAGCTACCAATTGCCAGAGTCACACACGGTAATGATTTGTACTGGCTCTCAGCAAGGTTTGGATTTGATTGCGCGTGCGTATGTCGATCCAGGTGATGTGGTTGTGATGGAAGCGCCAAGCTACTTAGGTGCGATGCAGGTGTTTGGCCTAGTTCAAGCAAACATTGCGACCGTGTCTCAAACCGAATTTGGGCCGAATCTAGATGAATTGGAAACATGCTTTGCACAGCAAGCGCCAAAAATGTTCTACGCGGTGCCTGATTTTCACAACCCAACCGGTGTGTGCTGGGCAACAGAAACTCGTCAAAAAGTGGCTGAGCTGTGTATCAAATACAACGTGGCATTCATTGAAGATGCGCCATACCGTGAGCTACGTTTCACAGGCACAGAGCTGCCGTTGGTTTCTTCGTTCTGCCCTGATAACTCTATCGTTCTTCGTTCATTCTCTAAGATTGCATCGCCAGGTCTACGTATTGGCGCGGTAACAGGCAAACGCAGCTACCTTGAGCCACTGATCAAAGTGAAGCAAGGCGCGGATTTACACTCAAGTGTACCTATGCAAGCGCTGCTTGTTGGTCTTCTAAAACATGAAGACTTTGGCGTACACATGGAAAACATTCGCACTCTGTACAAGTCTCGTTATGAAGTGCTGTTCTCAGAGCTAGAGAAACAACTGCCTGCAGATTGCGTGTTAAAAGCCGTAGATGGCGGGATGTTCATTTGGGTTGAGATCCCAGAGTGCGACACCTTCGAACTGGCGAAAACCTTGCTATCGAATGGCGTGGCGGTTGTACCAAGCCCAGTATTTTATCCAAAGGCCGATGAAGCAAAAGCCGCACTGCGCTTAAACTTCACTAACGCCAACCCAGAAGAATTAACAGAAGCGGTGAAACGCTTAGCGGAAGTACTTAACCAAGCGTAATCGCTGATTAAGTCAGACAGATTCAATACCAAGGCCCTGATGTATTTTTACAGCAGGGCCTTTTTGGTTTGGGAATACGTGTTGTAATTCGAACCAGATAAAACGGTTTCATTGCATTTCTTAGTCCAAAAGCCACACTAATAACAATGCTAAATAGCCCTACTTTTGGTTGGTTTTTGTCCTTCCTTGGCTTGGTTATACTGCGGCGGATTTTAATAAGCCAATATGGGCAAACCTGAGTAAATCAAACTCAGTATGTATCATAAAAGGCAACCGCTCTGGATTTACGTTCCAGCTCGCAGAAAGGAAAAACCATGTCTCAATATGTTGTATGTGCTCTGTATAAATTCGTAGCACTTGATGATTACCAAGAAATTCGCCAGCCACTAACCGACGTGTTAGAAGCCAACCAAATCCGCGGTACTTTGTTACTTGCGAGTGAAGGCATCAACGGTACCGTTGCAGGTAAGCGCGAATCTATCGACGCCCTTCTTCAATGGTTCAAACAAGATTCTCGCTTGGCTGATGTTGTTTACAAAGAGTCGTTCAACGAAGAACAACCATTCAACCGCACCAAGGTTAAGCTTAAGAAAGAGATCGTAACCATGGGCGTTGAGGGCATCGACCCACGCCACGTTGTCGGCACTTACGTGAAACCAAACGAATGGAACGCATTGATCTCTGATCCTGATGTGATTCTGGTTGATACTCGTAACGACTACGAAGTGGACATCGGCACCTTCAAAAATGCTGTAAACCCAAACACAGAAACCTTCCGTGAATTCCCTCAATACGTTGAAGACAACCTTGATCCTAAGAAGCACAAGAAAGTTGCGATGTTCTGTACTGGCGGTATTCGTTGCGAAAAATCAACAGCCTACATGAAAGAGCAAGGCTTTGATGAGGTTTATCACCTTGAAGGCGGCATTCTTAAGTACCTAGAAGAGGTACCTGAAGAAGAGAGTATGTGGGAAGGCGACTGCTACGTATTTGATGGTCGAGTTGCAGTAAACCACCAGCTAGAAAAGAGCGGCTACGACGTGTGTAACGCGTGTCGCCTGCCAATCACAGACGAAGACAAAGCCTCTGAACACTTCGAAAAAGGCGTAAGCTGCCCTAAGTGTATTGATAAGCACAGCGACGAGCAGAAAGCCCGTTTCCGCGAACGTGAAAAGCAAGTTCAACTGTCGAATGCTCGTGGCGAAACCCACGTAGGTGGCGAAGCCGCTCACCTTATCGATCAACGTAAGAAAGAAAAGCTAGCACACAAAGAGCAGCAACGCTCTGGTAAGAAAGCGAAGTAGTTTTTAGTATTACGAAAATAACAAAGGGCATCAGCGAATCCACAATGGAACGTTAATGCCCTTTTTTGATCCTGTTCTCGCTTTGTGTTTTGAACCACATTTCTTTCGATAAATTGCTTCTATACTGTTAATAATCCGACTAGAGAGGAAGTGCCAATGCTCAATGAAAACCATGCCTTTATCTTAGATTTCCCAGATCTTAAATTAGACATTGTTCAGCTCAACCACGACGACGAAAAATTCAAAGCAGACATGCAGAAATACCACCAACTCGACTACGACATCCGTCAGCTAGAAATCTCTGGCAGCCCTATCGATGACGACAGCATGCACAATCTCAAAGTTGAACGCATGGCGCTAAAAGACTCGCTACACAAACAGCTCACGCGCCATCACGCACTTAAGATCGTATAGAAAAATCAGTCCAAGACTTTATTCTAAGCCATGCATCACGCATGGTTTTTTGGTTTCATAACATCAAAAATATAAGCTAATTCGGCTTCTTCAGTTATGTTACTGTTTGCTTATTCAAAGGCGTTTGATAAGGAAGCAAGCAAAGTGGCAAGACAAGAAGAGAATATACAATTCCAGCTCGTTTCAAATTCTGAATTCGAAGAACTATTTGCGTGTGTGAAAAAAGGTATATTCATACACGTAGATGACGTTTTCGGCTGGGATGACAACTTCCAACGCCTACGACTTTTAAACGAATACCATCCATCTTGGTTTCATTGGGTATATCGCGAAAATGAGAGAGTAGGACTCGTCTGCTTTAAGCCTTATGACAACGCATACCATATTCATCTGCTGATCATTCTCCCTCAAAACCAAGGCCGCTCACTTGGCAAGCAAGTCATGACTCTCATACATAAAAAAGCTATGGCAGAGCAACTTAGTCAAGTCACTCTATCGAGTTTTAAAAGTAATGCTCGTGCTATTAACTTTTATCAATCGCTTGGCTATCACGTTGTTGATGAAGGAGATGATGATTTTGTGGGGATGGAGCTCAATCTATACCACAAACACCATCTCTAATTAAACGCCCTAGCCACTCGCCCATTACTGCTCAATTCGTAATGACCAATATAAGCCGGGATAAATACCGATTGCCCTTTCGTAAGGGTTAAGTGCTCACCTCTTTGGCTCACTAGCGTTAAATCATCATCTATTGCCATCAAAATTTCAGCACCGCTTGTGATCACTTCTTCTTGCTTTGGGCGATGAAAAATATTGAAATCAAAGTCACTAACTGGGATATCATAGCGATCACATTGACCTAACTTTGAAGGTGCTAACAACAAGCGTTCGAACGGGATTGGTGTAAACTCTGTGCAGGCAACCAACTCAGCGACATCAATGTGTTTTGGCGTTAAGCCAGCTCGCAGCACATTGTCTGAATTTGCCATGATCTCGAGCCCGGTCCCCTTGATGTAAGCGTGCGGAGTGTTCGCATTCAAATACATCGCTTCACCCGGCTTTAGTGTGATCAAGTTAAGTAGCAGAACACAAAACAGACCGATATCGTTCGGGTACTGATGGCTAAGCTCAGTAACCAAAGCAAACTCAGCTTGGTCTTGATGAGACTCTGCGTAAGTCAGAAGTTGCTCTAATGCTTGATGTTTACGTTGGTCATCTAGAGTTAACAGCTCACGGAAAAATGCTTCTAAGCCTAGAGAATCAAGGTTGTTGCAAAATTCTTCAACCAAACCAGCCAGCTCGCTCGAATCCAACTTTCTGAACAACCCTAATATTTCATCGAATTCTCGAAAGCCATTCATTGCTTGATATTCAGTGATCGCGTAAACCAATTCAGGTTTGTGGTTAGAGTCTTTGTAATTACGATGCCCTGCAGTCAGAGGGATTCTTGCTTGCTCTTCTCTTGCAAATCCAACCTCTGCTTGCTGCTTGTTTGGATGAACCTGAACAGATAGCGCTTTTTCTGCTGCCAATATCTTAAATAAGAACGGCAGTTCACCAAACGCCTGCGCAATATCGGTTGATAGGTAGGCCGATTTATTCTTGTTAATCAGCTCAGATAGAGGCACTAAATGTTGGTCCAGCTTGACCATTGAGCAACCTTTCGGATGCGCTCCCATCCAAACTTCCGCTTGCGGCTCTTGTGACTCATTCTGAAAGCCAAACAGTTCACGTATCGAAGAAATGCTCCCCCATGCATAATTTTGGATGGTGTTTTCCATTGGGAAAAATGAGTGTTCTGAGAGGTGGCTGAGTGACATGGCGTTTTCCGTAGTGAGCCCTTTGAACACAATTCAGAGAGCTGATTTCTAATAACGTAAATAATTAGAAAGACTACAGAGCTCGGCTAGAACCCACATGAGATGAGGTCTTAGACGCAATAGGAAAAATTCTTAGAAACAGGTGAGACCGATGAAAAGCGTGAAAATAGTCACATTTGAATATCACGAGTAGAAAGCGCTGAGAATAAGATAGCGGCTTGTATCGCACTGATTACAGCAGCGATACAAGCATCTGAATACAAACACTAGTGACTATCTTGTTATCGTTCCTTAAAAACCAGAGCGAGCTTCTGCACTTTTCTGAGGTGATTGAGCTTGTAGGAAAGGCAGTAACAGCAAGCCAATAACGGCCGCACAAGTAGAGATGGTAATGAAGAACCCACTCCAGCCGTAAGCTTCTAGAACGAGCGCTAATGGGTAACCAGAAAGTGCTGCTCCCATATAAGCAAACAAGCCAACAAAACCTGTCGCCGCCCCGGCAGAGTCTTTATGTGAACATTCCGCCGCCGCCATGCCAATAAGCATTTGAGGGCCAAAAACAAAAAAGCCAACGCAAAATAGCCCAGCCGCTTGAAACACAAAGTTGGTTAAAGGCATAAGCCATAAAGCCGATACCGAAAGGAAGATGCCAATCGCAAACAGGATGTTCATCGGGCCTCGGTTGCCACCAAACAACCTATCCGATCCCCACCCAGCAACAAGTGAACCAACAAAACCACCAATCTCGAACAGAGACAAGGCAGCGTTGGCGTTGATCAAACTGTAATCGTGTTCTTCGGTGAGGTATAAATTGCCCCAGTCGTTAACTGCCGTTCTTACGATGTAAACCAACACATAACTAAAGGCGAGCAACCAAATGTACTTATTGCTGAACACATAGGTTTTCAGGATCTCTCGATAGCTTAACCCTTGCCCATGGCTCTCTTGCGCTAATTCCAGGTGATCACTGCGCCACTTCCCTACCGTCGGAAGTCCCATGGTGGTGGGCTTGTCACGTAAGCGCCAGCAGACAATAAGACCGATAAAAACACCAATCACACCCGGCCAGATAAACCCAGCTCGCCAACTGAACTGCAGCGTTAGATAACCCACAAGAATAGGGATAAGCGCTCCACCAACGTTGTGCGCTGTATTCCAGATTGCCCAGCGAAAGCCTCTTTCGGAGCGAGAATACCAAGTCGTCAATAATTTGGAACACGATGGCCAGCCCCAACCTTGGAACCATGCATTCAGTACCCATAGCGAGATAAAAGCCGCTAACGAACTCGAAAAGCCAAACGCGATGTTTATCAGACCAGTCGCGATTAGGCCAAGCCCCATGAAGTAACGAGGGTTCGACCGATCCGATATCGTGCCTGAGATAAATTTCGATAAGCCATAAGAAAGATAAAAGAGCGTGCCAATTAAGCCGATATCGCCTTTGTCCAAACCTAGATCGGTGATCATTGCAGGCGCGGCGTAATTAAAGGTTTTACGAGTGAAGTAAAAACCCGCATAGCCGACATACATTCCTATCATGATGTGAAGGCGCCAATAGCGATAACTCTGATTGACCTCATCATCAGTTAGAGCATCACTCTCTGACGTTGTTGAGCGCAGAAATCCAAACATATTCGTTCTCACACTTTAGGTAATGTAACGCTGATATTGGTACCCGAAGATGAGCCATTAGCGTTGATTGTCATCTTGCCGCCGAGCGCCTGAACACGCTCTTGCATACCACGAACACCCATTCCTTTGAGAAGATCTTGCGCTGTAAAACCAATGCCATTATCTGTGATCTGAAGGTAAGCCTGGTCACCTAAAATCAGTTCAATTCTGATCTCGCTCGCGTTGGCGTATTTAGAGGCATTATTTAGAGACTCTTGGCACAGCCTGAAGATAGTGACCTTAAGCGTGTCACTCAAACACGAGTAATCTCCTTGCCAATTTAACTGGATATCAACGCCGTGATCCGAGAACTCCATCTCTCGAATAAGCTGTTCCACGGAATCTTTTAGGTCCAGATCGTCCAGCATCTTAGGTCTTAATTTTGTAAGTAGACGTTTGGTGGTGTCATAAACATTCAAAGATAATGATTCAATGGTACCCGCACAGCGAACGCTCATCTCAGCCGCGTCGACACGTTTAATAATGCTTGCCTGAGTACGAATTGCCGTGATGTTTTGGCCGATTTCATCATGCAGTTCACGCGCAATATCACGACGAACCGACTCTTCAGCGGTAACTAACTGACGTGAAAGGTTTTGATTTCTGGAGAGTTCACTTCGCAATTTGGAGTTGAGATATTTCTGCTTTTGAACCGCTAAACCAAGCAGTATACCTGTGATGGTTTGAGCAGATAGAGACAAGAGTAAGTCGGTAATTTCGAGTTTGGATGTTCCGCTGTGGGCTGCAATCAACGCGACACTATTTAACATTGTTGCAAGCAGAGCACCTTGCCATCCATAACGAACGGCGAGCAAGATAATAGGGATCGCCATACAGAACGGGGCAAAGCGCCTTAGCTCATCAGGCAAACTGGTTTGTATCAAAATACTGGCGACCAACAACACGCTATATAAAGCAATATGACGGATTTTGAACTCAACGACATTATTGATTAAGTAAGAGCTCAATGGTGCCCACTTGTTTTGGAATAGATAGTTCCAGACCAGATAACACATCGGCACCAGCATCAGTCCGCCAGTAATACTCACCAACCACACCATGTAAACAGCAGAAACATGAGAACCCACCACGGCAACGTTAATAAATGCTGTGACCATGATTAAGCTCGCCATCACTAACAAGTGACGATTCTGGTCACCAGAATAATAACGCTTGGCAATTAGCGTGGCAGGAATACTCAATCCACTGGCGATGAGTATCGTCAGCCATTGGGGTTCATCAAGCAGTAGAGCTAAAGCAATCGCGAGCCCCCACTCTGCAATATAGATGGCAGGCCAATAGTGGGTACGAGTGTGCAGCGTCATTCCCAGTCGAAGTGAAAACGGGAAAAGCAGAATGGCTAACTCAGGGTCATTAATGAAATAGAAGGCAATAACCCATAAACAGAACCATGCACAGCCAGCCATAAAAACCCCACACAGGGAGGTGGCTAGGTAAGAACGCATTAGTACTGGTCTTGTGTAAACAGTTTCGCTAACTCGACATTATTCTTAACATTGAGTTTGTCCATCGCATTGGCACGGTGTACATGCACCGTTTTATGGCTAACCCCTAGCTCTACGGCAATAGATTTTACATCGAGCCCTGTCGCCAATAACTGACACACTTCGCTTTCTCTGCGGGTGAGCTGATTTAAAGAGGCTTTATTCTTCATGGGCGTCGCAAGCTTTATGGCGATATCGGGCGTGAGATAACAGCCACCATTTGCGCTCGTGTGTACGGCTTGGATTAACTCATCAGGGTTACAGCGCTTGCTGAGATAACCTTTGGCTCCTAACTCTAATGACTTCTCAACCATCGCCGGAGAGTCATGTACGCTCAGCATGATACTGGCAATGCCTGATGGAATCTCTTCCAATAAGCTCAGGCCACTTTCGTCTTGCATTGAGATATCTAAGATCACGACATCAGGGTGACAACTTGGCAATCCTAGGCGCGCTTCTGCCGCAGAGTTGAATTCCCCCACGACCGTAATATCAGCTTCAAGACTGAGTAATTGAGCAAAGCCAGATCGAACAATGACGTGGTCATCAACAAGCGCAACATTAATCATGATATTAACCAAAATTAAGAGTAAGAAAGAAAAATAGCCCCAACAGGAGCTATCTAAAATTAAGTTTATTAATAGAGATGATACTGAATCGAACTAACGATTGGTATGATCTCACGTGCTTTAAACCAATAAAGCACGTGAGACTCGCTACGCGTTTTGAGACGCTAAGTGTATTTTCTTAGCGTGGCGAATCTTCTTCTCTTCCGCAACCGCAACGAATAGCAGTAACACGATACAAATGGCAGCTGACGTATCAAGCGCTGCGAACGTGCCTTTCCAACCCGTTAAGCCAAAAATAGGTGTGCCGTCTGCAATCATACCTAGGCCAAGTTTGGCAAAGCTGTCACCAATTAAGTAAGCAAATGTACCTTTCACGCCATCCGCAACGCTGATTGCTTTCTTAGGCACGAAACCTACTGCAGCAACACCAATCAGCAACTGAGGACCAAATACTAGGAAACCAAGCACAAACAGTGATGCTAGGTACATGAACTCACTGGTTGCATGCTGGTAGAACTCTAGCGAAACGATAATCAGGCCAAGCGATACACAAGCAACCAAAGCACGGCGTCCGTTCGCAAGGTCTGACAGATAACCCCACATTAACGTACCGACCAGTGCACCAACCTCAAACAGAGTGAAGCCTGAAATCGCGGTTTCTTTTGATAGACCTAGCTCTTGATACGCATAAACGGTAGACCATTGATCGATACCGATACGAACAATGTATAAGAAGATATTCGCGAAGCAGAGCAACCAGATCACTTTGTTTTTCAGGATGTATTCAACAAAGATCTCTTTCTTAGTCATTTGATTTTCTTCAGCAGCCGTATCTTCTTCGCTGACTTCTTCATCAAACAACTCTTCAACCGTACCTAGACCATAGGCTTCTGGAGAGTCATTACCAAAGCGCATACCAATAAAGCCAACCACAATCGCAATGATTGATGGGAACACGAACATACCGATCACGTTGCCATCAAAAAGGTAGTTAGCACCGAACAGAGCAACACCAGCGGCACCTGCGCCACCCACGTTGTGCGACATATTCCAAAGGCCTAAATAAGAACCACGCTTGTTACGAGGCGTCCATTTAGTGATGGTCGAGTAGCTTGAAGGACCGCCGGTACTTTGGAAGAAACCACTCAACGCATAGAAGGCAACCATCAAGAATAAGCTAGCACTGCCACCGCCCATACTGAAGCTGAAGCCCAACATAGCGATACCAGAAAGGACAAGCATGAATGGCAGGAACTGCTTGGTGTTTTTACCATCGGCATAATAGGAAACGACGGTTTTACCGATACCGTAAGTGATAGAGAAACCCAGACCGATAAGACCTAGATCCGTCATCGATAATCCATAAGTAGAAATCATGTCGTTTTGCGCGACATTGAAGTTCTTACGGATCAAATACATGGTTAGATAACCAATGAACACGACGAGGTAAGATTGTAGGAATGGTTTAAACCACATTTTTCTTCTAGTTTCGACCGGAAGATCCAGCGTCGGTTTTCGAACCTGATCTAGGAACTTTAACATTGTGAACTCTCTTATTTTTTGTGAGGTCTGCACGGCATAATTGCGGCCATACATTGTTTGTTAGTTGACCGTGAAATAATAAGGAGTCTAAAAATCGACCGCATGAGAGAGGGTCTTAGAATAACTAGGAAAAATTCTTAGTTCAGAATTGGGAGTCAAGAAAGCGTGAACAGCATCACTTTGTTTACGGTCTGTTATGGATTGATATTACGATAACAAAAGTCACTCATTTCAGGGCTGACGAACCTTGTAAATAAACAGAAACGAGTGGATTACTTCACTAAAAAAACACCAGTATCGGTTCATCACCATAAAACTCCATGGTCATGGTGTGTCCGATACTGGTTCAGCATTCATTCTGATTAAAATAGATTCAATAGGCTTGTTACGTTTCGCGTGAATCGTACTACAGTCGCTTGCCGCTACCGTCTTCCCACATTACTTCACATTCATCTTTGATGGCAGCTTTTAATAATTCAACCAGTGGGAACGCTCGACTACCGATATTAACAGGCGCTTCAACCACCTCTTCTTCATTGTCGTCATCAGTATTTTCATGCTCTACGGACTTGCTCTGCTCTGCTGCAATAGCAGCACGTAGATTATCCAGAGCTTGAGGAACCTCTGAAGCATCCATAGCACCTGGGATGGAGCCGCTATGCCCAAGCATCTTGATGAACTGGAGGCCGACTTCACCAAACATCGTGACACTAGCATGAGCTTTACAACTAAAGGTAATTAACATAATGAGCCTTTCTTAATTTTGGTCGTTTACAAACTATGTGGAGTAACTCTCTGGAAAGCAAGTAGATAAACATCAAACAACGGTTACAAGTTTGATGCTTAAATCTAATCTTCTAGAGATGACCAGCACCATCGGTGATATACATCACTATTTGGAATTGATTGAACAGCCTTTCATATGAAACCTTGATAGTAGTCACACTAAATAGACATCTAAGCCTCTGCATAGCTTGTTATTTAATCTACTATTAACACCATTATCAAAAACTTTGGCACAGATCACATGAAAAGGCTCGTCGGCAGGCACCTAGAAGAAATGGCGGACATACGATCCACCCGCAAGCAAAAAATTGTCCACTCCTTTTCACTGACTGCCGCTGCGTTATTCATTTTCTATACTTGGGCTTACTTCGAAGGCGAGCATTACACGCTGTCAATATTCGAATTGTGCTTCGCCATCATTGCCATTTCTAACGCTTTATATGTAAGAAAAGTCATCAATCCTGAGTATTCCGAATTGATTCTGAGTGGTGTTCTTCTAGTTCAGGGCGTCATCCTATTCTTGTACAGTCACGCCATCCCAGATCGCATCCTCTGGCTCTACCCAATTCTGGCCGCGGTCATTTTCATTAATGATTTCAGAATTGGCATAATCTTCAGCACCTCGTTTTGCCTGTTTATCAGCACCTTGATTACAGCAATACCCAACAATTTTTCTTTACCATTTAACAGCACACACAGATTTTTCCTTAGCTTATTTACCATGAGCTTGGTGTGCCACACATCCGCCTATTACTACACAAAAGCCGTCAGTTATATTCAACGCCTGTATAAAGAAGGCATTGAAGATCTCGCTTACAGAGATCAGTTAACCGGCTTGGCAAACCGTTGGAGCTTTGAACGCTGGGCGACAGAAAAACTAGCCACCGTGGATAGTGAGCGATCACTTACGGCATTGGTCTTTTTGGATATAGATGACTTTAAAGGCATTAACGACAGCTACGGGCACGATGTGGGAGACAGTGTCTTACAGCATTTTGCCAATCGCTTGAGCAACAACATTCGAACCAGAGACAGAAAAAGCCATGAATACGATTATTCCATCGCGCGCTTTGCTGGAGACGAGTTTGTTCTGATGCTCTACGATGTACCCTCTCGTAAAGATCTAGACGGTATTTTAGATAGGATTTGCGGGCTGTTCGAAAGTGGTTGCCAGACAAACGAGAGAATCAAGGAATTGACGCTAAGTGTTGGGGTTGCTTTATACCCACAAGACGCCCAAGAATTACATGAGCTGACGAGATGTGCTGATAAAGCGATGTATGTCGCCAAGCATTCAGGAAAAAACCGATACGCTTATTATCACGACAACCCAGTATCAACCTTGATAGAAGAACTACCAACGAGCCTTGTTAGCTCAGCACCGGATTCATCTGAACTTGAAGATTGCTTTGAAGCGAAGATCGAAGGGAACAATGTTACGCTATTAAAAACGCGCCAACGCTAGCCATTCCTATAACGGAGCGGCGCTGCTAACCTGCAAGGTACATAAGCCAAAGACTCACTAACCCGATCATAATAATCCATATGACTTGACGTGTTCGGTTTGGGTTATTCCCTTTAGGTCGCCTCACCACGGTTTTAAAAGCGGCTTGCTTAGCCGACTGAATAAACGGTGCTTCAATCTCACGTTTTTTGACGCGGCGTTTAACCGCGCTGTTTGCAACTTCTGTAAAACGCTGACTTTGCTCCGTTGTAAAGTCGTTATCAAAACCCAACCGACCATGCCTTTCGCCATGTTTTTGCTGAACTGCCATAGCGGCCTCCTTGGCGGTCTACTCTCTATTCAAGTATAGACATAATTTCATATTGTTACCTGTTCAAGATTTTCGAATAAGTCACTCAACGCTGTGCCATCTTCTTTTTCAATCAAATTACATAAACTACAGCTATTCAAGTTTATGAGGGTTTCAAAATGACGAATGTAAGAGCAGTAGATCATGTGATTGCAGCGCATGCCACCTCAGACGGTGATGGTGTCAAAATCCAACGACTTACGGGTTTTAATAACACGCGCTTCTCTCCATTTTTGATGATTGATGAACTTAAATCGGATGAAAGCAAAGACTATGTTGGCGGCTTTCCTCCACACCCTCACCGTGGAATAGAAACGCTCACTTACATGCTCCAAGGTCATTTCCAACACAAAGACCATATGGGGAATGTTGGAGAGCTGCGCAGCGGTGGCGCACAGTGGATGGCTGCAGGCCGTGGTGTCATTCACAGCGAAATGCCAATGATGGAAGAAGGCGCGCTGCATGGTTTTCAGATTTGGATAAACCAACCTGCGGCACACAAAATGCAGCCAGCGCAATATCACGACTTCCAAAATGAAAGCATCGCGGAACATCAAAGTGAACAAAGTGGTTTGTTGAGAGTGATTGCCGGAGGGTTTGAACTGCACAACCAAACAGACGATGGTTCAGAGGCTTTACGATCGCAGGGGCCATTACAGAAAACAGGTGTGCCGTTAAGCGTTGCGGATTGGCGCTCTCATTCTGGGCAAAAAGTTACGTTAGGGACTAATGTTAATCATAATGCCATGACTTACGTGTACCGAGGCAGTATTAAGATCGGCGACAAAGTGATCAACCAAGGTCAACTTGCCCTGCTTACCAAAGCTGACTTGCTGTCTTTGGGTAGCTTGGAAGATTCAGGGGTACTGATTTTTTCCGGTGAACCGATTAATGAACCTGTTGTTCACTATGGTCCGTTTGTCATGAACTCGATGGAAGAGATTGAACAGACAATTCAAGACTACAACAACGGTGTGTTTGAGACTTACTGATGTCTTGGCTATGAGCTTTGAGCTTTGAGCTTTGAAGATTGAAGATTGAAGATTGAAGATTGAAGATTGAAGAGATTTTGCAACGAACAACGATTTGGTCATCCATTTGATGACTACAAAAACAAGTGACACTATCCACTGCCGGTTACTATCACTTATTTAACCACGCTCCTAGAGCGTGGTTTTTTCTATTCAAGCAGAGACAAACGATGCCCTGATTGAACAAATTTAGACCTGATTACAAGTACTCACACAGGTAAGCCGTCGCTTCTTTTACCTGTAGGTCGAATGAAGAGTCACCCGCAACGTCAAAAGACTCACCAGATTGGTATGTCGTCCAATCATCATCGCCAACACGCTTTACAATCAAAGCACCTTTAACAACGGTCATCTTTTCTGGAGCTGCAGTACCAAACGTGTACTCACCAGCCGCCATGACACCAACACTCACATCAGCACCAGACTGGTTAAACGCTAACGACTTAACGCCACCTTCAAAGTATGTATTTTCTTTAATCATTGTACTTCCTTGTTATCTTCAAATTGCACTTATTGAGCTCACCGAGTAAGCCTATGCGTAAATTTAGGTGATAATTGTTTTAACCAATTCGAGACTTTCCTACAAGAAATAAATACGCATAGCTTAAGCATTTCTGGAATTCGCTTTCATTGATAACGTAAATACTGAGGAGCAAGGCTAAAAAACCACTAACGCAATCAAATCTATTAGAACATTCGATCCTGCTTCTAACTCTTATAACAATTTTTGCAAACTAAGATTTTAGTTAATAGAATCTAAGACAATATCAGTCGAAAAATGAAGAGATAATGGCAAAAAATCCGACTAAAAGCAGAGACCTATTTGCCAACTCGTTACTCTACGGCTTCCTATTAGCTGGCTTTATGGTTGCCTTCACCGCCGGCTACTTTGCTTACCAAGCCCACCAGCAATCTGTCAGTCCAAGTAATGTCTATGGCACATGGATAGAGATTGCGGCTCCACCTTACAACACCGATATCCTGACATTTTCAGACAAAGGTGTGATGATGAATCATCGTCTTATCACTACCTCATTCGATTTTGACGGTAAGATTGTCACGATCAACACAGGATCTGGAACCACCGTTTACACCATCAGCGGCACCTATGATTCACCTCGCTTGAAGCGACTAGAGCCAAGCGTACCGTCTCAGCAATTTGTTAAAGAAGGCTACGAAAATACTGCAATTGGTGATACCCATAGTGTCATGCAACAACGACGTGCTTCCCTAGCTGAGCAATTCAAAAGATAAACCTCCTCTTCTCCTTGCTTCCAGAAGCATTAGCCTACTCGTCGATTGGCCTCGCTCGCTCAACACACTTCACTTTGTGATTCTGCTTCAATTCACAGTATTTTCTTATAGTTTGTCGCACCTTTTCATAACTTCATGTCGTGAATTTTCACTTGTGAGATTTTCCTACTGAAGGATGTTTTATTTTATAAAACATGGACTCAGCATCTCACTCATTAAGCAACAGAATTGTAACAAGATACAATTTTTTAGTTGTCCATCGAAAACGGATTTATTTTCAGTTATAAAATTAAAACTCTCTCGAATACTGACTGGGAAGCTCCTTCAAAACTGACTGGAGCCGTTTTATGGGGCCATTTGGTTCTCGTAACCTTCAAGGAATGAGAGAAAAAGTATGATTCGTATAAATACCTGTGCGGCAAGCATTGCTCTGGCGCTATCTGGTACAGCATTAGCTGCTCCAACAGCACCTAGCATCGACATGTACGGTTCCAACAACCTGCAGTTTTCTAAAATTGAACTCGCGATGGAAACCACCTCTGGCTACAACCAGATGGTGAAATATCACGATAAAGCAAAGGTCGACGTCAAGTTCAACCAATGGAGCGGAACGTCAGGAAACACGTACAACATCTACTTTGATGGCGTTAAAGTAGCCACCGGCCCAATCACTGGCAGCCAAACCACGGCTTCATTCGAATACGGCCAAGGCGGCTTATTCGATATGGAAATTGAAGCGTGTGACGAAACTGGTTGTAGCAAGAGCGCACCCGCTAAAATCACCATCGCAGATACCGATGGCTCCCACTTAGCGCCACTTGCGATGAATGTGGATCCAAACAACAAGTCATACAACACAGATCCAAACACGGTAGTAGGTACTTACTTTGTTGAATGGGGTATTTATGGTCGTGACTACACGGTAGATAACCTACCCGCTGACAACTTGACCCATATCCTTTATGGCTTCATCCCAATTTGTGGTCCGAACGAATCAGTTAAATCAGTAGGTGGTAACAGCTACAACGCACTCATGACGGCATGTCAGGGCGTTAACGATTACGAGGTGGTGATCCATGACCCTTGGGCGGCTTTCCAGAAGAGCTTCCCTCAAGCGGGTCACGAGTACAGCTCACCTATCAAGGGTAACTACGCAATGATGATGGCGCTCAAACAGCGTAATCCTGATTTGAAGATCATCCCATCGATTGGTGGCTGGACACTGTCTGACCCATTCTTCGATTTCACAACCAAAGCAAACCGTGACACCTTTGTCGCATCAGTTAAGAAGTTCCTTAACACATGGAAATTCTACGACGGTGTGGATATCGACTGGGAATTCCCTGGCGGCGGCGGTGCTGCACTTGATCTTGGTGACCCTGTGAACGATGGCCCTGCTTACATAGCCCTCATGGCAGAACTACGCGTGATGCTCGATGAGCTAGAAGCTGAAAATGGTCGCACTTACGAACTCACATCAGCTATCGGTGTTGGCCACGATAAAATTGAAGACGTGAACTATGGAGATGCTATCCAATACATGGATTACATCTTTGCGATGACTTACGACTTCTACGGCGGTTGGAACAACGTTTTAGGTCACCAGACAGCATTGAACTGCGGTAACTTCATGCGCCCTGGCCAATGTGATGGCACAGGACTTGATGAAAATGGCGAACAATACACAGGCCCAGCTTACACCACAGACAACGGCATCCAACTGTTGCTTGAGCAAGGTGTTCCAGCGAACAAGCTTGTGGTTGGTACAGCGATGTACGGTCGTGGTTGGGAAGGCGTATTACCATCATCACTCACCGATCCGAGCGACCCTATGACAGGCGTTGGTAACGGCAAACTGAAAGGCAGCTCTGCGCAAGGCGTATGGGAAGATGGCGTTATTGATTACAAAGGCATTAAAGCAAACATGCTTGGCGCGAATAACCAAGGCATCAACGGCTTCGAATATGGCTATGACGAAATGGCAGAAGCGCCTTACGTTTGGAACCGCACTTCAGGTCAGCTAATCACATTTGATGATGATCGCTCTGTAAAAGCAAAAGGCGCGTACGTTCGTAGCCTTGGCCTTGCGGGTCTATTCTCTTGGGAAATTGATGCAGATAACGGCGACATCCTGAATGCAATGCATGAAGGCCTAGCGGGCGGTACAACTGATCCTGTCAACCGCAAACCAACGGCAGCTGCAGGTACAGACCAATCGGTTGAAGGCCCAGCTTCTGTTTCTCTAGATGGCAGCGCTTCAAAAGACAGCGACGGTACAATTGCGAGCTACGCTTGGTCACAAGTAAGCGGAACTGCCGTAACACTGGCTAATGCCAATGCAGCTGTTGCAAGCTTCGATGTTGTTGAAGTCGCACAACAAGAAGCTCTAACATTCAGCCTAACCGTAACAGACAACGAAGGCGCAACGTCAACAGACACAGTTGTTGTAACGGTAACCCCTAAAGACACAGGCCCAGTAAACACAGCGCCAGTTGCAGTGGTTACGGCTCCGGCTGAAGTCAATGCGGGTGACGTTGTTGTGGTTGATGCGTCAGCGTCTAGCGATGCGGATCAAGACACATTAACCTTCACGTGGGATGTACCAGCAGGTATCAACGCAACAGTACAAGGCGCTTCGGTAAGCTTTGTCGCGGCTGAATACACGCAAGATACGGTACTGAACTTCTCAGTGACAGTGAGTGATGGTACCGATACATCAGTTGCGGCTGCATCAGTGAAAGTCCTCAAGAAAACCACAGGCGGTGGCACGTGTACTAACGCTTGGGATTCAAGTGCGGTCTACACTGGTGGCGACCAAGTGACTCAAGGCGGTAAGGTTTGGGAAGCGAAATGGTGGACAACAGGTGAAGATCCAACAACGACAGGCCAATGGGGTGTGTGGAAAGAGATCGGCCCAGCAAGCTGTGCTAACTAAGGACAAGATTAGTTAAAGCTAACTAAGCAACTAAAAGCAAAGGCCAACCAGAACATATCTGGTTGGCCTTTTTAGTGTTTTTTCTCTCAACCCACGTTCTAGTTGTTTGAGTAGTTAAAGTTAACCAATTAAGTTATCAAAGCTCTCGAACACTTGTGGGCACTTCATTACTCGCCCGTGGCCCTGTCCTTGAGTCGCAATTAAAGTAACGCGACCCATTTCATTAGCCGCACGCTGAGACACATCAAACTTAGTAAACTTGTCTTGCTCATCATGAACGATGATCGTCTGAGACTCACGAAGCGCTAGCTTTCCATAGGGATCAACAGACTGAATCGGGTAGTTAAACTGCTCTTCGACTTCTCCAACTACCGCCTCGAACAGTTTCATTGAGTAACCAGAACGTGCGACGCTGCCAAATAGGTTTTCTAGATAATCCAGTACAGGTGCAATCAGCAATAGTGGCTTGTTTTCCAATTTAACGTGCTTACATTCCAACGCAGAAGCCGTACCCATGCTGTGGCCGACCAAACCAGCTACCTCACCTACCGAATCTAGAATCGCTTCAAGACCGTTCACAAACGCAGGAATATGACCATGTACACCATCGCTGCCACCATGAGCAGGATGATCGTAAGCCAGAGCCGTAAAACCTTTAGCAGCAATATGTTCCATCAGAGGGAAAAACTGACTCGCAGTGCCAGACCAACCATGAGTCAGCACCCAAACAGGTCCGGTACCTAAAGAATAGGTTTTTATAACGCCATCACGACCTTTGATTTCACTCTTGATAAGCCCTTGGGGATCGGCATTTTTTTGCTCGGTACGCATTGGCGTGAGCAGCAGCTTACGTGCGGTTTTCTTCGCATGACTCGGCGCTAGAATGTAATGCAGGTTGGTTGTTGCGCCAATTAAGCTGCGCTTGAAGCTGAATTTGTTCGATGTATTAAAGTAGATTTTGTCACTCATGACCGTTCCTTGTATCGCCATCATCATTGGCGGACGAGCTCGGCCCTAAAAATCGAACGACCGTGCTATTTGTTAGTGTAAAAAATGGCGATAGCGCTTTTTATGGCTGCTTGCCGCCACTTCTCTTAAAATTTCTTATAAGCCTTAGTTAAACAAAACTCAGATGCTTTGCGAGCTAAACCTCTTTCCAGCTAGCGATTAAGCGCTGTACACCACTCCAAAAGTGGGTGTGGCTCGCTTGTTGGCCTCGTAACGAGTAGAACAAGTTGGCACTCAAGTAGAGGCCGTATAACTCAAAGGTTGCCTGTTTAGGATCTAAATCGGCTCTGAACTGTTTGCTCTCAACCGCTTTTGCTACCTGAATCGTCAAGTAATCAATCCACACTGAAATGGTTTTCTGCAGTGCTTTCTGAATCACAGGCGTTTCACTGCCCGCATCTTTCCATGCATCAATAAACATGCAACTGCCTTGGAATGAATGGTTCCAGCCCAACCAATTGTCGAGCAGCTGTTTCAATTTCGCTTCAATATCACCATCTCCCAGCTCTCTTGCGGGAATGATGACTCTTTCGGTGAATATGGCGTTGGAATACTCGAGTACAGAGAGTTGCAGGTTTTCTTTAGAGTTGAAGTGTGCAAACAAGCCACTCTTAGACATGCCACACTGTTTGGCTAATTCGCCAATCGTCAAACTCTCAAGCCCGTTTTCACTCGCAAGTGCGAATGCATGACTCAAAATATACTCTTTGGTTATCTTTCCTTTACTCATTATTCACCAAGGATAAATCTGATACGTTATTTTTAGCACGTTCGTTCTTTTTTTCAAAGATTTTTACTTATCTATTGGGATTCAATTTCTCTTCTCAAAGAATTGTGGAAAAATGCGACAGTATTCAAAGGAAATTGAAATCGACTAACAAAGGAAAAACAATGAACACTATTTGGGAACAGTTTGCGTTTTCGGCGTCAGTAACAGGCCCTATCTGTTTAATGCTGTTTCTTGGTGTGATGCTCAAACGAATCGGCTTAATCAACGACAATTTCATTGATGTCGCATCTAAGGTGGTCTTTCAAGTCACCCTACCCGCGATGCTATTTCTGAGTATTGTTCAATCGAATCACAACTTTTCAGCCAGTAGCGCGTTAGTTGCCTTTGGCGTCATCGCTAACTTTATCTTTTTCTTGTTCACGATTTTCTCGACCAAGTTAGTATTTAAAGGTTCGAAAGATCAAGGTGTGATTGTCCAAGGTGGATTCCGCGCTAATACCGCGATCATCGGCCTCGCCTATGTAGCTAATATTTATGGTAACCAAGGCGTGGCATTGGCGGCTATCTATGTCGCATCCCTAACCGTGCTGTATAACATTCAAGCCGTAATTGCACTGACACCCAAAGGCGAAGACACAGGCGCGAAAGCGATTAAAGTGATCGCTAAGTCGATTACCAAAAACCCATTGATCATCGCTATTTTCTTAGCGGTCGTCTTCTATGCACTTTCGATTCCTATCCCAAAAATGGTCACTGATGCTGGTCAATATTTTGCCAACATGACGTTGCCTTTAGCACTGCTGTGTACCGGTGGGTCGCTCGATATCAGCTCGCTCAAACAAGAAAAGTTATCGACGTGGTTTGCCTCTAGCTACAAGTTAATTGCCTCACCGTTACTGATTACATTGGCGGCTGGGTACTTAGGATTTGAAGGGCTCGATCTCGGGCTTATCTTCTTGATGAGCGCGGCACCAACGGCAGCGGCAAGCTACGTTATGGCTCGTGCGATGGGAGGAAACTCAACACTGGCGGCTAACATCATCGCGCTTACTACTGTTGTTTCTCTTATCACTTGTACTCTCGGTATTTTTGTACTTACTGCAATGGATTTAATATAGCTGCGACAGGCTTCAAAAAACCGACACTAGCCTTGAAACAAAGGTCATAAGCCTTGATTTAGGACTAATTGGTTGGGCATAAAGACTGCTAGATTTCGTAAAAATTTTACTAAGAGATCTGATATGTCTTCCGTTCAACATACGCCTTCACAACACATCGCCAGTATCGAGTTAGGCCGAGTGATTGCTATCTTGGCGATCATTGGTTTACACGGTCAAATGGCACTCACTTATTGGCAAATAGATGAAGTGCCTTGGATCGGTTATGTACTCAACCAAACCGCTCGTTTTGCGGTACCTCTGTTTTTCCTAATTTCCGGTTATCTTATTCAGCCCAAGCTGACTGCCTCCCCGTGGCAAACCGTCATTAATTACTCTAAACCACTGCTTAAGGTTTGGTTAGCATGGAGCATCATTTGCTTAGTGATGCCATTCAACCTCGCGAAGGTAGAAGAGTTTGGTTACCTAGGTGAGCGCCAAGGCTATTGGGGTTTCTTAATGAACACGCCACTTAACTCTTTCTTAGAGGGTGGATTGGTTCATTTATGGTTTATTCCCGCTCTCGTATGTGCAGTTTTGATCATTGCTTTGATAGTCGAAATGAAACTCGACAAACTGCTATTACCAGCGGCCATTGTACTTTACGTTTATGGTGTTTTAGCGGGCAGCTACGCAACGCTAACCGGGTTAGAAGCACCTTTCTTCACGCGTAATGGCCCGTTCTTTAGCACGTTAATGGTGACCTTAGGTTTCCTTATTCGTCAGAATCAATGGAAGGTGTCATCAACTAAAGCGTTGGGGTTATTAGCGTTAGGCATGTTGATTCACTTTGCTGAGGCGGCGTGGCTCACCACGTTCGACGTCGGATTCAACATGAATGATTTCTTGTTTGGTACGGCACTATGGGGAATGGGCGTATTTATGTGGCTTTTGGCTAATCCAAACATCGGCGACTATGCGTGGGTTCGCGCGATCTCGAATCGTATGTTAGGCATCTACGTTTGCCATTTGCTGATCATTATCGTGCTGTTCAATGTCTGTGGAGTTTTAGGCATTACGGAATTGGCAAAAGACGTTACGGTATTTTTTGGCACCGTATTGTTGAGCTTCGGGTTGGTTGTTGGAATCGAAAAAACACCACTGCGACGCGTGCTGCTTCGTTAGTGTTTGTGCCTAACATCATCAGCTAAATCAGTTTTAAAGAGTCACAAAAAATAAAGGCAAGATAACGGATTATCTTGCCTTTATTTCATCATGTCAGTAATGAGACTGTGTCACTCGCTGGAGTGTTATCGGAACGCCATTGCGCCCTTGCCAACACCTTCATAAGCGACGATTTGTAGTGATTGGTTCTCTGCTAGGCTCGGTTCAACTTGATCCGCGATATAGCCAGCAAGTAATTCCACCGTGGTATCTGTCGGTAAAATTTCCGTCTCACTCTTAGCAATCGCTAGCTCAAATTCGCCTTGTGGCGCGGTGTAGCGGAAGCCATAGTGACTTTCATCATTAACACTGTTCGCGTTTTCACTCAGGTTAAGTGATGAAACTGAAACTTGGTCTTCTTTAGAACCTAAATAAATGTCTTCCCAACGCTGAGCAAATGCTTGTTCACGTTGCCCGTCACGCTGACCATCGACCACGATTTCTACTGGAGAACGGTGACCATGCGCGATGCGTTGGCAGTTGCCATCATGCTTTTTTAAACCATGGGTGTAGTGGTAGAACGCGCCATTAATGTTCTCATGACGTAGGGTGATCTCTAACCCTGTGACGTTACTTGGTAGGTTATCGCGAAGAATATTGTAAACGTGTGCGGTCACACTCTCGATGGTGATCGCTTCAGCGTCAATCAGACAGTAAGCTTCATCAGGGCAGTGCAGGTGCAGGCTCTTGTCACCGCGCAACACATCTACCTTAGAGTAACCGGCTTTGCTTGCTTGATGCACGATTGCAGAGTTTTTCATTGGCAGCAGTAAGCGGTGGTCAACATGTTGATCAACCAACTGTTTGATCTGCTTTTTGACCTTACTAAAATCCAGCACCATGCTCATTTCATTAAGTTCACCAGACATGGTGACATCTAAAATCCAACTATCTCCTACGACCCCTCTGTGTTCACAGATGTATGAAGAATCGATAACGGTAAGGTCTCTTACAAATAGGTTCAAGTTGAACTCCTTAATACTTTAATGAGATACGGGAGGCTGAATAATGCTCAGCAGGCACTTCGTCTCATTGATGTCTGATAAAATAGGACGGGCAGGATGTTACAACGAGCTAATAAAGTCCACCTTTTTACACCGTCATTCGAGAAATGAACAAACTACGCTCAATTTCCGCTAAAACATAGGCCAGCCTGATGCCAATAGCCATATTGCAGGTAGGGATGGCCAGCGCTTTACGACACATTTTGCTTTAGCCATAAACGTGGCGACATTCCCGCGACATGCTGAAAAGCACGCGAGAATCCAGAATAACTGTTGTACCCCACTTCGTCCGCCACCCAATTGATGGGCTTGTTTTGTAACAGCAAAGACTGAGCCACAGACACACGCCACTTTTGGACATAATCACCCGGAGTTTCGCCCACCTCGCGCTTGAATGCTTCAATAAACTGAGTGCGAGACATCGCGGCCAGTGACGCCATTTCGGCAGATAAACAATGCAGGGCTGTGACAGTTGCCTGTACTCCGTGTGCGCATTAGACAAGGTCAACTCACCCGCGCTCAATATATGAAGATGCCCTTCTTTACCCTGTTGCGGCTTAAATGACGACACTCCGCACAAATTGCCAGAATAGAAAACACCGGTACGTATCGAGAAGTGTTCCATTAGTTGTGAAAGCAGATCCATGCATCCTCCGAACGATTCGCTTACTTTTAAGTTCTTTTGTCCCTCTATAGACCGGACAAGTGGGCTAAATTACTTCAAACAAGATAACCAACACTGACAAGGAACTTGATATGTCACACATGAAATCGACCAGTCAAAAAATCACTCTATTGGCCGCGTTACTAGGCACCAGCTTTTCGTTAATGGCAGCAGACCTTGATATGAGTGTCGACAGCAATAACCTCGCAATTAAAGGCTATGATCCTGTCGCTTACTTTGCCAATGAAGGTCCAGTAAAAGGCACATCTGAGTTCACAGCGACCTATAAGAATGCGATCTATAACTTTGCGAGCAGTGAAAACAGAGATGAATTTCGAGCCAATCCAGAAGCCTATGCCCCTCAATATGGCGGTTACTGCGCGTTTGGAGTAGCCATGGGTAAGAAGTTTGAAACCGACCCTCTCGCTTGGAAGGTGGAAGATGGAAGATGGAAAGTTGTATCTGAACTTAGACAAATCGGTTCAGAAACGCTGGCTGGAGAATACACAAGAGTTCATCCAAGACGCCAACAGCAACTGGACAACCATCAAAACCGTAGAAGCCTATAAGCTCTAGCCTACAGCGCTTATCCATTGCCCAAGAATAAAACGGAAGCGACCGAACGCTTCCGTTTTCATTGGGATTTTCCCCAAAGAGGCCAACCCAAAGCGATTGGCAACACCTACTAAGTCCATTTCTATTCTATACTCCTAGCAGATAAGCTTTTCTTTTTATGGAAGAATAATGACATTACCTAAGATTTTGGTACTCGGCCTCTGCGCCCTATCGACACTGACTTATGCCAACCCATGGCAGTTCGTCAAAAGTGAAGATGGCATCATGATTGATAAAAGGCCACACAGCGAAGGCTTGGTCGAAATACGAGCACAGATGCAAACGCCCACCACTTACTCCGGTTTTTTACTGTTATTGGAAGACAGTGAGAACGTGCCAAACTGGATAGATAATGTATCGCAAAGCCGTGTGTTGATGCAGATATCTGAAGATGAAAACATCGTCTATACCCAATTCAAAGCACCGTGGCCTGCCAGAGATCGAGACATGGTGACCTACTCAAAATACAGCATCGAGGGTGGGCAGTTTGTTTTGTCGATAAAGGATGCGTCGAACTATTTGGCGAAAGAGTCGGGGTACATTCGAATCTACGATGTGGACGCACTTTGGACACTGCAACCGCTGACTAATGGCAATACCTACATCACCTACACCGCGTATGCGAACGCAGGGGGCATCTTGCCAAATTGGTTGATGAACAAGTTATCGATAGGCAGTGCACTGAGCACGTTTAAGGGGCTAAAAGAACAGTTACCAAAGTACCAAGGCCAACAGCACCCTAACCTGCCAAATGAGTCTCGCTAACGATACAAGTCGATAAGTAAATGGAGGCATTAAGGTTAAGATTAAGGTCTTCTAGCGAGGTCGCGAGCTAAGATAAGCGCCAAGCCAAATACTTGAAGAAACAGGGCGATGTTCTTATAGAAAGCCATTTTCTCATCAAGCCTTTGGATTAACTCAACCAAGGTCAGGTTATCCAAATAGTAATCATCGATTCGAGTTCGTTGTGCTTCTTGTGCACTGTTTATCAGCATCATCAGTTTCGGTAAGTGAGCCAAAGAGATACTTGGCACTTCGCTACTCACCCAACGCCTAAGTTGCCCACGCAGTGCTTCGTCGAGAACCGTGGTCGGCTGCACCGTTTCTAGTTTATCAAGGTGAATCAAAATCGCTTCACGCTTGCGCTCTAGGGTTTCAATCGTATTCCAAGCAAGCTGTATTGAGTACACATTGCCGTATTTGCGATCGTTGTACTCCGCTTTCTCAGCTTCAATTTTATCGAGCACCAAGCTCGACATGACAATCGCCATGATGTTGAGTATCAAGCCTGCGAGGACAATCGCCCAAGCAGGAGGAAGACGCAACGCCATAATGCTCCCTAGAACATTTTATCAAAAGGTAGGTAAGCTAAGTTTAGGACAATCAAAGAGATCATGCAGATAAGCGTTAACACCATACCCACTTTTCGACCTTTGAAGTTCTTCGCTAAGATCCCTTTCGCATGAATCACACGCCCCAGAATAAACGCCACACCAATGACATGAATCAGCCACACACCGGCGCCATTCATCTCTAACAATCCCATCAAAATAACGGTGATTGGGATGTAATCCATAGCATTACTTTGTGCCGAACGTGCTATCTGTAACGACTCGACACCGCCATCAGCATGAGCAACAAGATTGATTCGCCTTTGCTTGATCACCTCTATTGCTAACCAAATCATTACGATCGTCAGCAAGGCTGCGTAAAGTGCTGTAACCATCATATTTCCCTATTATTTTGTGTTTACTCAGTGTTCTTTGTTATCTGTTCGACAACACCCGCCGAGATAAAATGAAAATCGCACCCGAGTACTTGTAAGAGATCTCTCACACCGAACGTAAGAGATCACAATCAAGCTTCGCAGAAAATTCCTAAAATACAAACCCAAGCCCTTGTTTTGTATGAATCCACGCATATTTCTTTCGATCAGTGAGTACATTTATTTCTTAGGGTGGATTGTGAGCAAAGCCTCTGCAGTGTTTAATACACATGTCGACAGGGAGTTGGCAGGAACAGGAAAAAGCCTAACGGATTAGGTATCTTCAGGATGAAGATTTGATGGCTTAGGATGAGTTATCAGCAAGGAAGTTATGCTCTAGGATAGAGTCGCTTATCAGGATGATGAGTTTGCAAGGACACCGCTAGGACGGCGATGAATTGGATAGGTTAAAGGATTTAGCCACGTCAAGGAACGATGCAGGGAGCACCAGTTACCTATTGAAAGATAAGTAACGCGCAGTAGCAGGATGGCTACGAAAAGAATAGACCCCGTTTGGTGAAAGCCAAACGGGGTTTCCTTTTTTGTAACGTCTGAAAGCTGTTCGCAGCTAACCGTTCAAAGTCACGTTACAAAATAATGTTCATCAAGAACATTGCACCTAACGCATTCAATACCGAAATTGCGATCATCACCGGGATGTAGCGACCTTCAGTACCAATTGGTCCCATAATACGGCCCATGTATTGCACCTGAGAGCCCATCAAGTAGATAGCTGGCGCCAAGATAGCTATATGGTTGCCGTTCAGAATACCTTGGTCAAACAGCGTGATAACCACGCCCACCGCGCAACCCATCGACATCCACGCACCGATCAATACCGCTGCCGCTTCGCCAGGTAAACCAAATACCGCCATAATTGGAGCAAATACACTGCCCATCAAATCCAGCGCACCCGTTATCTGCAATGCCTTGATGATCACAAACGCCATCAGAACATTCGGTACCGTAGAGGTAGTCGCAATAACCCAGCCTTTCTTAGCACCTTCAACGAAAATATCAGTAACCATTGGTTTCTTTGCTTTAACTTCGCTCATTATGCTACTTCCTCTTCCAGTTTTTGTTCTTTGTCTGATTTTGGTTTGTCTTCTTTGCCTTCAGTAATGTTGAGGTAAATACGGAACAGATTCGCGCCGACAAACTTAAAGATAAACATCACAGCGACAGCCAAACCAATTGACGATGTCACCGCTAAAGAGCCGTCCATCGCGGTTAGAGTGAACAGCACCGCACCTGAAGAGAAAAAGTTAACGATCGCCGCACCCGCCGTAAACTGGAACATGGTGAACACATCGGTTTCACGCTTAGTCAGATGTCCTTCGTCTTTCAGCTGACGTGTCATCGCTGCGCCAGCATCGGTACTTTGCAAAGAAGCGATCAGTGCCAAGCCTGAGTTACCCGGAATACCCATCAGAGGGCGAAGCAGAGGTGTCAGTAGTTTACGAGCCGCATCCAGTGCACCGTAGTGCTCAAGTACGTTGATCATACCCAGTGCAAACATCACGGTCGGAATAAGTGTCAAAGCAAAAATGAAACCGTCGCGAGCACCACTACCGCCTTTACCACGCAGTGACGTCGTTGCCGCTTGAATACCATCGGCCGTTTCACTCACATCGTAAGCGACCTTACCGAATGAACCGTTGAGCGTTGTAAAATCGAACACTCCATACCATTCATTGGACTGCATTAAGCCTGAAAAGAACACAATCGCGAACGCGAGTGCGATATAGCTGCCGATCGTGACTTTACGATCGGTTTTGGTTGGATTAGTCATAAGGACCTCTATACATCTCGCTTATATGGAACAGAACACGTATAGATAGTGCAAACTAATGTTCGAAAGGTTAATGACCAAAATCAAATAGCGTATCGGTTTAAATAAAAGAAACACCGCAACATATAAAACTGTGATTTAGATTTATAAGCAGAACCATACACTAAGTAAATTAGAATATTTAACATACAAAACTAAACAAATATTGCTTCAACAGCGCAACCAAAAACGCACACAATCACCACACAAGTCTGGCTTCTAGTGAGAAGTTTTTACCTAGTGCGATCTCTGATAATGCTGTAAGAGATCTCTTACATTGTTTTTCTGGTCAATTTTAATTCGATTATAATACAGAGACTTAAAAAGTGATTTTGCTTCCAGAACGCAACCGTTTTCCCTTAGTTGATTGAGTTTTGAGCCAAGCGCAAACAGTGAGCCATTTTATAAAGAATTTGAGCTTAATTCGAAATTTCAGCCCTCAGAGGTGCTATAGACTTCGCGCAGCCAATATAGAAGGAGAACGGTGATGACTATGGAAATGAGAACGCTTAAATATCAAGTAATGGGCAAAGGCATGTGGATCACTGCAACAGTATCTCGCGTAGTAGCGGACAAACTTGCGCTTGAATACCAATCCTATGGCTGGCCTGTTGAAGTATGTGCAGCAGAACAAACACTGACGTTTGATCTCAATGCTGCATAATGTTGGCAATTTCGAATAAGCTCTATCGGCACTGAGTCCGGTAGGGCTTTTTCTTTGGTCTTTAGTCTTTAGTCTTTAGTCTTTAGTCTTTAACTTAAGTGTGGAAGACAGTAATTTTGAGTATGTAAGACCGTATTTCGTTCACATCACAGTCTATTCCTTTCATTATAATCTATTGAATTATTAAGATATCTATCACACTGCACATGGTTATTTAGGTCTACTCTTTTACCCGTGTTAATAACTTATTAACTTCGGAGCGTAATCCATGTTAGGTATCCAGCTTTCTGCTGTTCTCTCTTTGTTACTCTTTTCTTCGGTAGCAGGTGCTGCCACTTCTCAGTTGGGAGAACCACTCAAGCTCACCAACTCATTCGCTGGCTACCTATCCCTGACCATTTTCGTTGTCGCCTACATCGTGGTGATGATGGAAGAGTACCTAAAGCTCCGAAAATCTAAGCCAGTGTTACTTGCAGCAGGACTGATCTGGATAATCATTGGTTTTATCTACCAAGAACACAACCTTGTTGAAGTCGCTAAGCAAGCACTCGAACACAACTTACTGGAATACGCTGAGCTGTTACTTTTCCTACTCGTCGCCATGACCTACATCAGCGCCATGGAAGAGAGAAGACTGTTTGATGCGCTGCAAGCGTGGATGGTGGGCAAAGGCTTTAATTTCCGCTCTCTGTTCTGGCTAACCGGTATTCTGGCCTTCTTTATCTCACCGATCGCCGACAACCTCACCACAGCTCTATTGATGTGCGCCGTGGTTCTGAAAGTCGCAGGATCTAACCCTAAATTCGTTAACCTAGCCTGTGTGAATATCGTGATAGCCGCTAACGCTGGCGGCGCGTTCAGCCCATTCGGTGACATCACAACGTTGATGGTGTGGCAGGCTGGTTATGTGAGCTTCAGTGAATTCATTCCCTTATTTATTCCTTCAGTGATGAATTACCTCGTCCCTGCAATGATCATGTCTTACTTTGTTCCCACAACCCAACCCGACACGGTGCATCAGCACGTTGAATTAAAACGCGGTGCAAGACGCATCGTGTTGTTGTTCATCATGACCATCGGCACTGCGGTTGCTTTCCATGCCGTACTCCACTTCCCTCCAGTAATGGGCATGATGATGGGGCTGGCGTATCTACAGTTCTTTGGTTATTTCTTGCGTAAGACCTTACCAAATTCACTGGCGAAGAAAAAAGCGGTGGCGATTGCCAACAATGATGGGGGGGCATTGAAGCGACTCGGTTCAGTCGTGCCCTTTGATGTATTTCGAAGAGTGTCCCATGCCGAATGGGACACTCTGCTGTTCTTCTACGGCGTGGTAATGTGTGTAGGTGGCTTGAGTCTACTGGGATACTTGGAGCTTGCCTCTGGCGTGATGTATAGCCAATGGGATCCAATTTGGGCCAACATCATGGTGGGGATCTTATCTGCGATTGTCGATAACATTCCGGTGATGTTTGCCGTGTTATCGATGGAACCTCAAATGTCGATGGGTAACTGGCTACTGATCACCTTAACCGCAGGCGTTGGCGGCAGCTTGTTATCTATTGGTAGTGCGGCAGGTGTGGCGTTAATGGGCGCGGCGCATGGCAAATACACCTTCTTTGGCCACTTGAAATGGATGCCAGTGATCATGATTGGCTATGCCGTCAGTATCGCTGCACACCTATGGCTTAATGGCGATCTTTTCTAATTCGGAGATCTTTTCTAGTTCGAACTGTCTTTCACAGGCTTATCTACAAGTGTCCAGACGTTACTCAATTGTATCGCTGGACATTGGTTGCAAGTTAGCATCTCGCCCTTCTGTTGAATGCGCATCACTAGTCTAGAGTCAGTTCGGCTGCTTCCAGAATTGAATTCAATGGTGATCAAGTCATCATCAACACGATAGGTTCGAGTCACGGAATTATCCGTTGTTTGATAAGTCACTTGCCCGGATTCAAAAAGTAGATAACTGTCATTATCTGCGTTCTCATACATACCTTTGAACAGAGCAAGCTGTGGAACCTCGAAAGGTCGGCTGGTATCAGTTAAACAACCTGTCAGCAATAATGCAGAGCTGCAGCCAGATATTAGTAAGGGGAATCTATTCATTTGGGCATCCTTGCCTAGAGAACATAGTCAAAGAATATGCAACCAAATCGATATTTCCCAGAAAGCGTTGATTTTAATGCAAAGTCATATTTTAAGAACCACTCGCCTTCACCATTAAGTAGTACGAGATATTCAGCCAGCATCTCGACAGGCTCATGGCTAAATCGCTTGCTAGTCTTGCTCTCTTCCCTCTATCACCAATAAGTGCTGTTTACGTTCTACGCCACCTGCATAACCCGTCAGTTTGCCGTTTTTACCAATCACACGGTGACACGGCACAATCACTGAAACCGGATTTTTGCCATTCGCCAAACCCACAGCACGAACGGCTTTCGGATTGCCTATCGCATCGGCCAGTTGTGCATAGCTCCAAGTCTCTCCATAAGGAATGGTCGTCAGCGCCTGCCAAACCGACTGCTGAAATGGCGTGCCCTTGGCTGCAATCGGCACAGAAAACTGAATAGCTTCGCCCGAGAAATAGCGATTAAGCTGCTCGATAGCCAATGCAAAGATCGGAAAGCTATCATCTTGAACACCCAACGGTTCCGGCTTGGTGGTATGTGTCTCGAACCAAAGGCCGAGCAAGCCTTCATCGTTCGCCTGTAACGTCACGGTTCCCAATGGGCTCTCATAGTAAGTAAAACGGTTGTCCATGATATCTCCTAGCTTAGTATTCCGATTAAGACTGATTCCAACAGTGGAACGTGGCGTAACTACCCCAAGGCGAAACACTCTCCGTGTTGATGGCGGGGCGATGCTCAATAAACTTCTTCACCACCAAGTCACCAACCAACAGATGATTAGGTTCGCTTAACCCGCGAAGCAGTGCATATTGAATAGTCCAAGGCCCAATCCCTTTTAGCTCAATCCATTTGGAAGGATGCTCAGCTTCATTGTCGACCATGTATTCGGCAAAACGCTTTAGGGTCTCTTTGCGGCTTCCCGGCATTCTCAAGAAGCTAACATCAGCGTCCGCTATCTGTTTTGGTGTTGGGAAGCTGGCTTTCTCATGTTCATCAGAAAGCTCTTTGACCAATAAGTTAAGCTGACCAATCGCCGCGGTTACCGAAACTTGCTGTCCTAGAATCGCTCTCACGCCTGCCTCCCAAGCACTCCACACGCCAGGAATACGGATACCACTCTTAGCCACCAAGTTAGGATCGATAGTCGTAAAGAACGTCTCAACCTTGGCAATATCGACATCAAGATCAAACATACGGCGGATATTCGCAATCAAGCTTCTTAATTGGCTTATATCATCCAACTCGAATTCAATATCCAAGCGGTTATCTTTGGCTAAAGTCGCCTTGAACCAACCCTTTGACCCGTTCACATTTACCGTGCGCTTATAATAATCTTCGCCAACGCCTTCTAAGCCCTCAATCATTCTTCGTCGATAAAACCTCAACAAGTGGTTCCAATCTAAGGGTCCATGAAAACCAAGCTGAATATGATTACTCTGAGTGTCACTTGGCTTCGCTCGCCTAATTTGGCTTGGCGAAAGCTGCAGCTCTTTTTGAAAGGCATCATTAAAACGGCGCGTACTATTGAAGCCACTAGCAAAGCCGACATCAGTAATGCTCATGCTACTGGTGTGCAGCAACTGCTTGGCAAACATCAATTGACTGTACAGACTATATTGCTTGGGTGACACGCCGATGTAATTGTCGAATAAGGTTCGTAAATAACGATCTGAAATACCTAACCGCGTTGCAAGGTCGACGATAGATCCTGAATTCAGAGCGCCATTATCAATCAACTGCATCGCACGTAAGAAAGTGGTTTCGACGCCCTTCCAAGCCGGCGAAAAAGGTGCGCTGTCTGGTCGACAACGTAAACAAGGACGATATCCCGCTTTCAATGCTTGAGCTTGATGGGAAAAATATTCGACGTTTTCTTCTTTGGGTGGTGTGGCTGGGCAAATCGGGCGACAAAAAATTCCTGTCGTTTTCACCGCTGTAAAAAACATCCCATCAAAGCGAGCATCTCGTGCATATCGAGCCAAATGGCACTGCTCACTGGTTAAGCTGCTGTTGTGATTGATCTTTTTCGACATGCCGTACTCTTCCCACTTACCATAGCGTTTGATCCGATACCTAAAAGTTTACCGTGAACCACCATTGTCGCTAGCCACTTTCGGAAGCGAAGGTCAGATAAATCACAAAAAAGGGTTTTAATTTTATTCAATTCGACTAAATTTAACCTAGAGAGGACATTCTTCTCACAACGTCAACGATCGGTACTTAGCACGCCAAGATGCAGAGACCTATCGAATATAAAAAGGAAAAGGCTATGGTTCTACACACATGTCGTATTGTTTTATCAAATCAACAGGTTCTCACCAGTCAATCAGTCGAGCAGTCTCTAAGCTTTCTTGAAGACAAAGCGGACAACGGGATTTCTATGATCGAGATTGACGCAACGGATGGCAATCAAATCCATTCGTACATGTCACACTCTCTTGAAGAGTCTATTGAGAATCTAATGAACCTATAGGGCTTTTAATAAAGGCTACACATACCAGGCTTAAACGATATTTATGGAATTAGAAACGATCTCTAGTTCCGAAAAGAAGTACATTTCTGGTTTAAAACAAAAATGGCTCCCAACTATACAATTAGTTGGGAGCCATTTTTTATTGAATCTAATCAGCAAAGCCACTGCTTACCGCGAATGCCGTTACTCAGGTGCTTGTTCAGCGGCTTGCTGCAATGTGTAAGCCGTCGATGGGTCAATCTCATTAACCAACTTCTCAACCTGCATGATCGCATCAACCGAGGTACTGCTTTTACGGTAGCTCAGATAAATTGGGAGATACCAGTCTTCAACCCCTTTCACCTTGTGCAGCTGACCCGAATCGATAAAAGGTTCGACTAGAGACACCGGAAGATACGCACTGCCGCCTTTCTCTAAAATGAAATCGAGGGCGATACGGGCTGTAGAGGTACGTAGGTACGGTGCTGGCACTTTAGGGTGACGTACTGCGTGTTCAGAACCAAAGCGCGTTCCCCAATCCACATAAACATACTTATGTTGAAATACAGATTCCAGATCATCTTGCTGCGTTGATACCAACACCAAAACCAAGTCAGCGACTTTTTTACAGTTCAGCTCTTCTGCTTTGATCTGATCGAACGCGAAAGCCATATCTAAGGTTCGTTCTAACAAATTACGGTTCAGTTGCTCGCGCCCCATCACCTCTGCCATAAAGCCGTAACCACCAAAAGAGTCGGTTACCACACTTAAACAGTTTTGCAGATACGCATCCCAAATATTCGGCGTGCCGCCCAGCGTTAACTGCAAGGCTTTACCACTCTCTAACGACAGCTCAAATTTGGCTTGTTGTAGGGTGGACACCATCACTTCGGCATAACCAATCAAACGTTCACCGGAAGATGTGAGTTTGATGTTATTGCGGTCACGAATGAAGAGCTGAGTATCAAAATAGCCTTCAAGCTGTTTGATCCGCGCACTCACCGCCGCTTGTGTTAAATACAAGTTTTCAGCTGCACGCCCAAAATGGCGCACCCTTGCAACCTCAAGAAAGGTTCTAAATACTTTCACATCCATCAAATACATCTCTGTAATAAATCTGCTAACTAGCCGATCTAGGATTGTTTATCGTAAAGGCAAAAACATTTTGTTTCCTATTTTAGCCTTTTAACAATATTTTCGCGTGAGCAATAAACACTAATTTCTATCTAACCACATTACTGAGGCTGATATGTCTGAGACCGAATTCCGACACGGAAAAAAACGTTTTTATGACACCATTAAATTCCCGAGAGGGTTCGCTAAGTCGGGTGATTTTACTCTTTCAGAAGAGGAAATCCTAACCTTGTTTGGTGACACTATGCTTGCACTTGAAACTGGTGAACTAGCACCAATCAATGCAGAAGAAAAACACTTCATTAAAGTGTTGTCTCACCCTCATAAGGCAAAGTCCAAGTTAGAGCGTGTTTGGTTGAAGTACATTCAACTGGCTCGTGGACGCCGTCGCTTTCACACCCTAAACGGCTGCAAACGCGGCGACGTATCTAGGGAAGAATACGAAAGTGAGTTAGTGTTAGAAGATTAGTAAAATCGCTCAAAGTGATACCTCATCACTTTGGGCTTTTTTTTGCCTTCAAACACACATCTTCTTTGTAATTGGTAAGTTTAGCCAACCTATCCATTTTTACCAATATTTATATACAATTCATAGCGATAGCGTGACTAAAACACAGCTCTCGTTCAATCTTATGGGTATTCATCCCACTGAGATTCATCGTTCTTCATCCTGCCCCTGTCTTTTATCACGATAGCGCTCCATTGCCATCATTATTTTTCTAGTTTCAACTATACGCTCAACGCTTGTTTATACTCGAAACACGTTAATGCACCAAAATTCGTCAATGGTTCGAGCGATGCCATTATTGCAATAATCGTATCAAGGCATAGAAACACACCAACCCTTTCAGGTGCTGAATTAGATCAACATTGCTGTATATGACAAACGTATTAATCTTGTTTAACGCCACCAAATATCCATACAATAATTGTGCAATTTTGAGAGTTCCAGTCACAGTTACGACGAAAAAAGCAAAAACTTGACCTAAAACAATAGCGGAACTGGATAACTTATTTTATAATGCGAATTAATGTTTCAGAACACTATAAAATTTTATTTCTAGGGGCAAAATCAATGAGACTTATTCCATTAAGCAACAAAGCTAAAGTAGGTAAATGGGCTGCTCGTCATATCGCAGATTCAATCAACAAGTTCGCTCCAACGGCTGAGCGTCCATTTGTACTAGGTCTTCCTACTGGTAGCACACCTCTAACTACTTACGCTGAGCTAATTGAACTTTACAAAGCTGGCGAAGTTAGCTTCAAGCACGTTGTAACATTCAACATGGATGAGTACGTTGGCATCGACCCTAACCACCCAGAGTCTTACCGCACATTCATGCACGAGAACTTCTTCAACCACGTTGATATCCAAGCAGAAAACATCAACCTGCTAGACGGCAAAGCTGAAGATATCGATGCTCACTGTGCAGCATACGAAGAGAAAATCCGTTCATACGGCAAAATCAACCTGTTCATGGGCGGCGTAGGCATCGACGGTCACATCGCATTCAACGAACCAGGTTCTTCTCTATCTTCACGCACTCGTATCAAAACGTTGACTGAAGACACTCGTATCGCGAACTCTCGTTTCTTCGATGGCGACATCAACCAAGTTCCTAAATACGCACTAACTATCGGTGTTGCTACTCTTCTAGATGCTGAAGAAGTGATGATCCTTTCTCTAGGCCACAACAAAGCTCAAGCGCTTCAAATGGCTATCGAAGGTTCTGTAAACCACATGTGGACTGTTACAGCTCTACAGATGCACCGTAAAGCTATCATCGTTGCTGATGAGCCAGCTCAACAAGAGCTAAAAGTTAAGACTCTACGCTACTTCCAAGAGCTAGAAGCTGAGAACATCCAAGACCTATAATTCCTATAGTCTTGAATAGCAGGGCGTTTTTATAAAGAGAGCGTCTTGAATAGAAAAAGCCACTGAATGTGGCTTTTTTTGTGCCTGCTGCTTTTGTATTTAATGGGAAGATATTTCGGATATTTTTTAGAAGCACAAAAACAACAAAGCGATTTCTCCAACGAGAGAAACCGCCATCATTTTAATCTTTGTATTGAAACGAACGAACAGCTACAAGTTATGTAGGATGTGAAACAAGATAAGCAGAGCTGCAAACTAGAGCTAAGAGCTCAGCGCGTTATCTCGGCATAGGGTAGTGATAATGTCAGTGATAGCTAATACGATCGTCGACTTCACCTTTTGATTATGTCGCCCCAAGAACATTTCAAGCATTGGGCCAGACATCGTTTCCACCATCTCCGCGTCATATTCGATAGGCATAATACGCTGAATCGCGTGCACCTTGTTGAGCTCAAATATCACATCAACTTCTGTAAAGCTGGTGTCTTCACCTTGTATTTTCGCCCACTCTTTCAAGGTAACGAAAATCTCTAAATCATCGTAGAGCTCTTTACTAATCACACCAAGCCCTAATAGCAGCTTAGCGCGGATCATAATCTCGCCCAACGGACCTCCACTGTTGAGAAGTGGTTCAACAACAAATTTAATTGCCGTGTCGTCTTTCTTGAAAATGTTTTTTAATACGGCATCTACCGTGTCGTCCAATGCATCGTAAGCCGCCATTAGACAGGCGCTAGCGCTCTCAGCTTCAGATAGGGCTTCGAGTAATTCAGTTTCGTGGCTAGTTTGTATTGGCATAACGGCTCGACAATAAGAAAGTGCCACTGGTGTGGCACTTTGATGGTTTATCATTTCAATGCTAGATAAGCTTCTTCCGCTAGTTTAACAACTTCTGAGTCACTATTCAGCTCAGAATAATGCGCTAATGTCTCAGCAAACCCTTTTTCTGCGAACATTGCTTGAAGTTCAACCGCTTGTGGGTCGTCTTCATTCTTGTAATGGAACGCAGCTGCGATTGCTTTTACTAAGTGAACATTCGGTAGGCCGTACTCTAATGTGCCATTCAGAGGCTTAACTAGGCGGTCTTGTGGGCTCAGTTTACGAATTGGCTGACGGCCAACACGGTCTACTTCATCACGTAGGAACGGGTTAGCAAAACGACCAAGAATCTTTTGGATGTAGGCAGCGTGAGCTTCTGGATCAAAGCCGTAACGCTTAATTAGAACCGCACCACTCTCTTCCATCGTTGCTGTTACTTCAGCTCGGATTACGTCATCTTCGATAGAGTCTTTGATTGTCTCATGACCCGCAAGTACACCAAGGTATGCCGTTACCAAGTGACCCGTATTGAGCGTGAACAGTTTACGCTCAACGAAAGCCATTAGGTTATCAGTGCATTCCATTCCTGGGATGTTTGGAATCTCACCTTTGAATTGTGTTTGATCTACGATCCACTCGCTGAACGTTTCAACCGTTACCGCTAGAGGATCTGTTTCGCCCGCTTCTGCCGGTGGAACAATACGGTCAACCGCAGAATCAACAAAGCCAATGTGCTCTTCAGTGAACGCTTTCATTTCATCAGAAAGGTGCTCTAACACGGCTGCTTTTAATTGGCTAGTACCGCGAACCATGTTCTCTGCCGCGATGATGTTCATTGGTGCAGTGTTGTTTGCTGCTGCACGCTTTTCAATGCCTTGAGCGATAGACTTAGAGATGATTTTAAGAACCGTAGGGCCCACTGCAGTCGTCACAAGATCAGACTCAGCAATGCAATCTACTACTGCGCTTGTCGCTGAGTTTACTGCTGTCACGTTCTTAACCACTTCTACAACACACTCTTCGCCAACAATCTTAACTGGGTATTCTTGGCGTTCAATTAACGCATTTACAACCGTTTCATTTACGTCAGCAAACGTAACCTTCATACCAGCATCAGAAAGAAGCTTACCAATGAAACCACGACCGATATTACCTGCACCAAAATGTAACGCTTTCATAATTTTGACCTTATAAATATTTGAATCTAGATAGCTAACTGCTCAACAACATGCCTTGACGATGTGCCCTAGGCATTAAGCAGTAAGCTATTCAGACTGAATCTTGTTAGAAAGATTAAGACCGAAAATGAGGCCAGTAGGGGGATACCGGCCTCCTTCACTCAGGAGCTTGACTAGAGCTTTTTAGTTTCCGTTGAGAATACGTAGAACATCAGCAGGGTTTGTTGTGTTCTGTAGGCATTCCACAGCTTCTTCATCATCGAGTGAATTGGTAATAGCCATCAGCACCATGTTGTGCTCATCGCCTTGTGCGGCAATACCGATAACCATCTTCGCGATATCATCTTCATCTTCGCCCCACTGAATACCTTCAGGGTACTGACAGAAAACGATGCCGGTTTTTTGTACGTACTGTTTCGCTTCGATTGTGCCGTGTGGTACTGCGATAGACTCACCTAGGTAAGTAGACACAAGCTCTTCACGAGCAAACATGCCATCTACGTATTCTGGTGATACGTTGCCAAGTTTTACTAATTGTTCGCCAGCAAACTTGATTGCGTCTTCTTTTTGAGTCGCTTTAAGGCCAAGGAAGATGCTGTCGTCAGTGAGTGCAAGCTTGTTGCCTTCTTGCGCTGGAGCTGCAGCAGGCGCCGGAGCTTCTACTTTCGCTTCACCACTTTGAGCATCGACAAGCTCGGCAACTAGTTGGTCGTATACGCCGCCGTCTAGGAAGTTGCTTAGAGACATATGCATCGCACCTGGCACAGTGCTACGAGCACGGTCTGTTAGGTCTTTATGCGTAATAACGATTTGCGAATCAGCCGGTAGGTTGTTGATTGCGTAGTTGGTTACTTCAATGTCTAGGCCAGCTGTTGCTACTTTCTTACGTAGTAGACCTGCACCCATTGCACTTGAACCCATACCCGCATCACACGCTACATAAACTGCTTTTACATCCGCTAGGTTTACGTTTGCTTCTGCTGCTGCACCTTTAGAAGACGCTTTCATGTCTTTCATTTGTGCAGAAGCTTTCTCTAGTGAATCTTCCTCATCATCTTGCGCTGATGTTTTAAGAAGGATTGACGCTACAACAAACGATACTGCCGTTGCTGCGATAACAGATAGAATCACGCCGATGTAAGAGCCTTTTGGCGTCATCAGTAAGACTGCGAAGATAGAACCTGGAGATGCTGGAGAGATAAGGCCAGAATCGAACATTACGTTAGTGAATACACCCGCCATACCACCTGCGATTACCGCAAGAATTAGACGTGGGTTCATTAGAACGTAAGGGAAGTAAATTTCGTGGATACCACCTAGGAAGTGGATGATAGATGCACCAGCAGCAGATTGCTTCGCGCTACCTTTACCAAACACCATGTAAGCAAGTAGAAGACCAAAACCAGGACCTGGGTTTGCTTCGATTAAGAAGAAGATTGAACGACCAATCTCTTCAGATTGCTGGATACCTAGTGGAGAGAAGATACCGTGGTTGATTGCGTTATTTAGGAATAGAATTTTCGCAGGTTCAACAAAAATAGATGCTAGAGGTAATGCACCTGCTTCTACCATTGCGTTTACGCCAGCAGCAAGTCCGCCAGATAGAATCTTAACCGCAGGACCAATCACGATGAACGCGATGATCGCACAGATCATGCCGATGATACCCGCAGAGAAGTTATTCACTAGCATTTCGAAACCACTCTTCACTTTACCGTGAACAGCTTCATCGAATTTTTTAATTGCGATACCACCTAGTGGACCCACAATCATTGCACCCATGAACATTGGGATATCAGTACCAACGATAACACCCATTGTCGTGATGGCACCTACTACCGCACCGCGGTCACCACCAACCATTTTACCACCGGTGTAACCAATCAATAGTGGCAATAGGTATGTAATCATAGGGCCAACCATTGATGCTAACGTTTCGTTAGGCCACCAACCGGTTGGGATGAATAGTGCAGTAATGAAACCCCACGCAATAAATGCGCCGATGTTTGGCATTACCATATTGGATAAGAAACGACCAAAGTTTTGAACCTTAATCTTTGCTTCTGGTGATAACATAGGTAGAACCCCGTAATGTATTGGTTGGTCAAATGACCGAAAGTGTGTACTCAAAAGTCGATTAAAATGTATCACAACATTTCCAAAATGCACCTTAGCCCAACTTTCGTGATAGCCATCACACACGAAAAACACTTTCGGGTTAACAAGCACACCTTAGATCACAAAAACACCATGAATTTAAATTACAAAGCCAAATTAATGAGAATGGATATCATCAACACACGATCTAGATCACGTTTTATTTTGTAATACTTAAAAATAAATAGTGATTAAAGTCACATTTAATA
>NZ_JBFRTQ010000009.1:0-11644 GCF_041474195.1 Vibrio sp. 10N.222.52.C3
ATTATTTTACTGGGTAAATAAAATAGGAGCGAATGTTATTTTTAGTAACAAAATTACAAATGTTATAATTAGCGCTCTCAAGTTCAACATAATTCGTAAACATTAAAAAAAAACGTATTTTTGGTGATCAAAAACACAAAAAGGGAGCTTTTGCTCCCTTTTATTTGTTTACTTAGATTTTTATCGCAAAAAAAGTTTTTGGTAATTTTTGGTCGTTTGTTCGGCAACCTCTTTCATCGACACACCTTTTAATTGCGCAATGTAGGCCGCCACTTCGACGACATATGCAGGCTGATTCTGCTTTCCACGATATGGAATGGGCGCCAAGTATGGAGAATCCGTCTCGATCAGCAACCTGTTTAGCGGTAGGTTTTTAACAACTTCTTTAAGTTCTGTAGCCTGCTTAAAGGTCACAATGCCTGAAATTGAGATATAGAAACCTAGTTCCATTGCTGCTTCTGCGAATGCTTGATCTTCGGTAAAGCAGTGAATCACACCGCCACACTTCTCAGCTCCGCCATCACGTAAAATAGCTAATGTGTCTTCACGTGCGTTACGAGTGTGAATGATCAAAGGTTTATTCAGCTCAACGGCTAACTCAACATGCTGCTTAAATCGTAGCTGTTGCAGCTCCGCCGTCTCTGGTTGGTAGTGATAATCTAAACCTGTCTCTCCAATCGCCACAACCTTAGGGTTGCTCGCGTATTCACGCATTGTCTCTAGGCTGAAATCACTTTCAACATCGAGAGGGTGAACGCCACAAGAGGCTTTAACGTTATCAAACGGCGAGATCATCTCGAGCATATTTTCAAACGAATCGAGTGTCACACCGACAGAAAGCAATTGGTCTACATTAGCAGCCTTCGCCTTGTTAACCACATCTTCTACGCTGGTGTGTAAATCTTGGTAATCCAGTTTGTCTAAATGACAGTGGGAATCTACGAACATGTTTCCTCGCAAGTGGCTATCAGCCAATTCATTATGAGTAGCTCCGTATTGAGCCCAGGGTGTTGCTTTAACTGCTCAATCAATGTCAGCAGTTTATTCGATGCTGCATAAGCACTTTGATAAGACATCGCCTCACACAGTGCTTTCGCACTCGGAGTGAAAGCCTGATTCGCCAAACCAAAATGCAGCTTCTGTACATCTGACAATAGATGCCAAAGCCAGCCAAGTTGAATCAAAGGGTCTTTGCTAAGCTCTGTAGAGAACTTTAGCATGTCAGGTTGAGTGCCTTTTATCACATTCACAAAGCCATCGAGCGCTTTTGTTGAAGCTTCAACGCCACCTTGCTCAAACATCGCTTTTGCTTTTAAAGGCGCGTTGTCATTGAGTGCTAAAATATACTGCGGTACCGCTTTGCCCACTTCACCATCTAACCACGCTGATGCTGTCTCTAACTGCGGACTAACCACATTGAATTGCTGACAACGGCTAATAATAGTCGGCATTAAGCGATTACTGTTACGAGTAGACAGAATGAAGATGCACTTGCTTGATGGCTCTTCCAGAGTTTTCAATAGTGCGTTGGAAGCCGATTCGTTCATTGCTTCAGCAGGGTTAAGCAAAATAACGCGCAAACCACCTAACTGAGAAGACTCTTGAGCCCAGCGGTTACTGGCACGCACTTGATCAACCGTGATCGACTTACCTTCTTTCTCGGGTGAGATCACATGAAAATCAGGATGACTGCCCGACTTCATTAACTCACAGCTGTGGCAAAACCCGCACGACTCGCTTTCATAGTTCGTGCACATCAATGCGTCGGTAAGTTGGCTAATCAAAGCATCAACGCCGAGCCCTTCCGGTGCATTAACAATCACAGAGTTAGGAAAACGCTCCGCATCGAGACTTTTTTTCCACTCACTCCATACCGGTGTGAGCCAAGAATACACTTCAGCCATGACTACCTACTGTTTGTCGAGCCAAGCAGTTAGCGCGACTTTAATATCAGCGGCTACTTGCTCAATTTCTTGCTGCGCGTTAATCACAAGTACAGAATCATCTTGTTCTGCAATTTCTAGATAGCGCTCACGCGTGCGGTCGAAAAATGAGATGTCCATCTTTTCAATTCTATCAAGCTCACCACGGCCTCTAGCACGCTCTAGCCCTACTCTAGGGTCTAGGTCCAAATATAGCGTTAGATCGGGTTTAAAGCCGCCTAGCGTGGTTGCTTTCAGTGATTCCATAGTCGTGCGCGCGATCTGGCGACCACCACCTTGGTATGCCTGTGAAGACATATCATGACGATCACCCAATACCCATTGACCATTGGCGAGTGCCGGCTTGATGACGTTCTCGACTAATTGAACACGTGCTGCATACATCAACAGCAATTCAGTCATGTCTTGAAGCTTCTCGCCTTCGTGCTCTTCTTTAACCAATGAACGCATCTTTTCAGCTAAGACAGTACCACCCGGCTCGCGAGTATTAACAATATCTTCAACACCCGATGCTTTTAATGTCTCAACGATGGCATTGATTGCTGTGCTTTTGCCAGCGCCTTCAAGGCCTTCAACCACGATAAATTTCGACTGATTCATAATTATTTCTTTATCTGTTTTTTCTTAATTGCTTTAAGTAAGCTCGCACTGCACGGTTATGCTCAGGCAAACTCTTTGAAAATACGTGCCCACCTGTTCCACTCGCAACGAAATACAAGTAGTTGCTCTTCTCTGGATTCAACGCCGCGTTGATAGACGCTTTGCCTGCCATAGCGATAGGTGTCGGTGGCAAGCCACTCATTGTATAGGTGTTGTAAGGCGTTGGCGTGCGTAAGTCTTTCTTACGGATGTTGCCATCGTAGCTGTCACCCATGCCATAGATAACCGTTGGGTCAGTTTGCAAACGCATACGCTTGTTTAGACGGTTAACAAACACAGAAGAAACACGCTCACGTTCTGACGCAACAGCGGTCTCTTTCTCAATGATAGATGCAAGAATTAACGCTTCGTATGGCGATTTAAGAGGCAGCTTATCCGCTCGATTTTCCCACTCTTCATTCACCACGCTCATTAGGTCTCGATGCGCGCGCTTCAACAAATCTAAATCAGTGGTGCCGTAGGTGTAGTGATACGTTTCTGCTAAGAAGAGACCTTCTAGCTTTTCGTTTTCAATACCCAACTTTTCAGCGATCTCTTTTTCAGAAACGCCATCCAATGTCTGTTGAATGAATTCGTTGTCTTTTAGCTGAACAAGCCATTCGTCAAAACGACTGCCTTCAACAAAGGTAATAGTAAACTGGTGTTCTTTCCCTTCTACAAGCACCTGTAGCGCTTGCTCTAAGGTTAAACCCGGTTCAAGCAGGAAAGTACCCGCTTTTACGTCTACAAGCTCAGGATGTAACTTACGGATTAATTTCTCGTAAGGAGAAGCCTCAAACAGCCCCTCGTTAATCAACTGGGCTAGAACGCGGTTAAAGCTGCTACCTGAAGCAACAGTCACGACTTGTGGTTTTTCTAATTGAATAACTTGTTTCAGGTTATCTTGCGCTTGGTTGTAAACATAAAAACCAGCAGCACCGGCTGCAATTAAGCACAAGATAATAAAAATAAATAACTTTTTGATCACGAGTTTAGTTGTCCTTGAAGGCTACGAGTAACGGTTCCAATGTTAAATTGGGTATCACTAATACGGGTAACTGGGGCAACCCCTAAAATGGAGTTTGTCATGAAAACCTCATCAGCTTGCATGAGTTGAGATAAGCAGTAGTCACTAATTGTAACGGAAAGTTCAGCCTGATTCAGCGCGGTTAACACTTGCTTACGCATAACCCCCGCGACACCACTTTGAGTGAGTTGAGGTGTGTATATCGACTGACCTTTGCGCCAGAACAGATTGGCCATGGTGGTTTCAATCACATTGCCCGATATATCAAGAACCACACCATCCACTTCATTAGCTTGATCCATTTCATCTTTCATCAAAATCTGCTCAAGGCGATTATTGTGCTTATGGCCAGCCAGTAGAGGGCTCAAACCTAGCGCTTGATGGCAGATACCGAGTTCAACACCGGAGTCTTGCCACGCTGAATAATGGCTTGGGTAATCAAAGGTACTGATGGTGATTGTCGGCTTGGCGATATTCTTGGTACTGTAGCCACGCCCACCCGCTCCACGACTAACGTGCAGCTTGATCCCTGCTTTTTGATTATGAGGCTTGTTGGCGTTATGGAGCTTCTTTGAACCATCAAGGCTCTTTGTGCCATGAAGAGCGTTATGTTGGATGTGTTGAAGCGCAGTATCGAGCCAAAGACTAACAACATCCCAATCAAGAGCAGAAATGCGTAGTGCTTTAAGGCACTCGTCGACACGGTGCTGATGAGCGTGAAGATGTTGTATCTCACCATCACTCACGAGCATTGTCGTAAAACAGCCGTCTCCGTACTGAAACGAGCGATCCAAAATATCGATAGTTTGCTGGCTTTCTCCATCAACCCAAAACATGTTTTTCCCCATAAAAAGAAACGGCTCAATGCTAAAGCATCAAGCCGTTTAAAAACAAGTCTAATTGTGACTATCTACGAGTGTTTACGTCTTTAATAAGATGATTAAATCTTTTTGAAGATCAAACAGCCGTTTGTACCACCGAAACCGAATGAGTTACATGCAGCATATTCCATGTTGCTAACTTCACGCGCAGTGTGAGGTACTAAGTCAATATCTAAGCCTTCTTCAGGATCATCTAGGTTGATTGTTGGTGGAACAATTTGGTCAACCAGAGACATAGCCGTGATGATAGCTTCAGCAGAACCAGCAGCACCTAGAAGGTGGCCTGTCATTGATTTCGTAGAAGAAACCAATACTTGCTTGCTGCCTGCTTCGCCAAGAGCACGCTTGATGCCCTTAACTTCCGCTACGTCACCTGCAGGAGTCGAAGTACCGTGTGCGTTTACATAACCGATTTGTTCACCAGTAATGCCAGCATCACGCATAGCCGCTTCCATTGCTAGTGCGCCACCTGAGCCATCTTCACTTGGAGATGTCATGTGGTAAGCGTCACCCGACATACCGAAGCCAACTAGCTCACAGTAAATCTTAGCGCCACGAGCTTTCGCATGTTCGTACTCTTCAAGAACCATCATGCCTGCACCGTCGCCAAGAACGAAGCCATCACGGCCTTTGTCCCATGGACGAGAAGCTTTTTGAGGCTCATCGTTACGAGTAGAAAGTGCTTTAGCCGCACCAAAACCGCCCATACCTAGTGGAGTTGATGCTTTTTCAGCACCACCCGCTAGCATTGCGTCTGCATCGCCGTATGCAATCATACGAGCCGCGTGACCAATGTTATGTAGGCCAGTCGTACATGCAGTAGAAATCGCGATGTTTGGACCGCGTAGGCCACGCATGATAGACATGTGACCAGCAATCATATTCACGATCGTCGACGGTACGAAGAACGGGCTGATCTTACGAGGGCCTTTTTCAGTTAGAGCTTGGTGACCGGCTTCGATCAAACCAAGACCACCAATACCAGAACCGATAGCAACACCCACACGTGGAGCGTTTTCTTCAGTAATAGTTAGGGCTGAATCATCTAAAGCTTGAATACCTGCTGCGACGCCGTACTGGATGAACAAGTCCATCTTACGAGCATCTTTTTTAGTCATATACTCTTCGCAGTTAAAGTCTTTAACTAGACCTGCAAAACGAGTTGAGAAATTGGTTGCATCAAAATGATCGATATTAACGATACCACTTTGACCAGCTAGCAGGGCTTTCCAAGAAGATTCTACAGTGTTGCCTACCGGTGACAACATACCCATGCCAGTGACAACTACACGACGCTTGGACACGATTTTACACTCCGGGGATTGAGGTGATTTAAGATGAGGATAGATGAGTTAGATAAAACACAGGCGGTCGAGGTGACCGCCTGGGAGAGATTATTACTGAGCGCTAGTTACGTAATCGATAGCTGCTTGAACAGTAGTAATTTTCTCAGCTTCTTCATCTGGGATTTCAGTGTCAAATTCTTCTTCTAGAGCCATTACTAGCTCTACTGTGTCTAGAGAATCTGCACCTAGGTCATCAACGAAAGAAGCTTCGTTTTTAACTTCAGCTTCGTCTACACCTAGCTGTTCAACAATGATTTTCTTTACGCGTTCTTCGAGGTTGCTCATTTTTTCTTTTCCTTTACAGAGTTCGCTTTATGCGATGTTTTCCGTAGTTTATTCAATCTATTGAAAGTTGCAAGGTCAACTTTTCTGGTCAAACCACAATTTTCACGATTTTAACCGAAATTACGTATGATCTTGACTTAAATCATGCACAAATGTTGCACATAATTTACACCATGTACATACCGCCATTGACGTGAAGTGTTTCACCTGTGATATAAGCTGCCGCAGGTGACGCCAAAAATACCACAGCTTCAGCGATTTCGCGAGGGTCACCTAGTCGACCTGCTGGTACATTCGCCAAAGTTGCTGCACGTTGGTCATCATTTAGCGCTTTAGTCATGTCTGTTTCGATAAAACCAGGCGCTACAGTGTTTACTGTAATGCCACGAGACGCAACTTCACGAGCCATTGATTTAGTAAAGCCAATTACACCAGCTTTTGCAGCTGCGTAGTTAGCTTGACCAGCGTTACCCATAGTACCAACTACAGAACCAACGTTAACAATACGGCCTTGACGCTTCTTCATCATGCCACGCAATACAGCTTTAGACATGCGGAAAATAGGCGTTAGATTAGTATCAATGATGTCGTTCCACTCATCGTCTTTCATACGCATAAGTAGGTTATCACGAGTGATACCAGCGTTGTTAACTAGAATGTCAATCGCACCAAATTCATCGTTGATGGTTTTCAGTGTAGCAGCAATTGAGTCAACATCAGTGACATTAAGAGCAAGACCTTTACCATTCTCACCCAGATACTCACTGATTGCAGCTGCGCCGCCTTCAGAAGTAGCTGTACCGATAACTTTAGCACCACGCTCAACTAAAAGTTCAGCGATTGCACGACCGATACCACGGCTTGCGCCTGTAACTAGTGCAACTTTGCCTTCTAAATTCATCATAACTTCTCTATTAAGTGGTTATTTACTTAGCAGCTTCTAGTGATGCAGTGTCGTTAACTGCAGCAGCTGTCATAGTTTTTACGATTCGTTTTGTTAGGCCAGTAAGAACTTTACCAGGGCCTAATTCAAGTAGCTTCTCAACGCCTTGCTCATTCATCGCTTGTACACCTTCAGTCCAACGAACTGGGCTGTATAGCTGACGAACAAGTGCGTCTTTAATTTTTGCAGGGTCTGTTTCAGCAATAACATCAACGTTATTGATAACAGGCAATGCTGGCGTGTTGAACTCTAGAGCTTCTAGAGCCACTGCTAGCTTATCTGCTGCTGGCTTCATCAGTGCACAGTGAGACGGCACAGAAACAGGTAACGGAAGTGCACGCTTAGCGCCCGCTTCTTTACAAAGTGCACCAGCACGCTCTACTGCAGCTTTGTTACCCGCGATAACAACTTGGCCAGGAGAGTTAAAGTTAACTGGAGACACAACTTCGTCTTGCGCAGCTTCTTCACACGCTTTAGCAATCGCTTCATCGTCTAGACCGATGATTGCGTACATTGCACCAACACCTGCAGGAACCGCTTCTTGCATCAGTTGACCACGTAGTTCAACCAGCTTGATCGCTTCTTTAAAGTCGATAACGCCGGCACATACAAGAGCAGAATATTCACCTAGGCTGTGACCTGCTAGATTTACAGGTTGCTCTAGGCCAAGCTCTTGCCATACACGCCAAATTGCAACAGACGCTGTTAATAGAGCCGGTTGAGTGCGAAAAGTTTCATTTAGATTTTCTACAGGACCATCTTGAACCAATGCCCATAGATCGTAACCAAGTGCTTCTGAAGCTTCAGCAAATGTCTTTTTAACAACATCATACTGTTCGCCTAGGTCAGCAAGCATACCGATAGCTTGAGAGCCTTGGCCTGGGAATACGATAGCAAATTTGCTCATTGTAATTTTCCTTTAAGCAAAGCAAAAAATTGAATAAGGCACATAAGTTATGTGCCTTGTTTGTTGATTATCGCTTAGGGTTAGAATTTAACTAACGCAGAACCCCAAGTGAAGCCGCCGCCAAATGCTTCAAGTAGAAGCGTTTGACCACGTTTAATTCGCCCGTCGCGAACAGCCTCATCTAGGGCCGTTGGTACGGTAGCTGCTGACGTGTTGCCGTGCTTATCAAGAGTAATCACTACTTGATCAAGCGACATCGTCAGCTTTTTAGCGGTTGCCGAGATAATACGGTAGTTCGCTTGGTGTGGAACTAACCAATCAAGCTCTGACTTATCCATATTGTTCGCCGCTAAGGTGTCTTTAACTAGCTTAGAAAGCTGAGTTACCGCCACTTTAAATACTTCGTTGCCCGCCATGTGCAGCCATTTGTCTGCATCACCGCCGCGCTCTGGTACTTCTAGGCTTAGAAGCTCACCGTATTTACCATCAGAGTAAATATGAGTAGACAAAATACCTGGCTCTTCGCTTGCGCCTACAACCACCGCGCCTGCTGCATCACCAAATAGGATGATAGTAGAGCGGTCAGTCGGATCACAGGTTTTTGACAGTGCATCAGCACCAATTACCAAAACGTTCTTACACATGCCAGTCTTGATGTGTTGATCAGCAACAGACAGTGCGTAGACAAAACCAGAACACGCTGCAGCCAAATCAAACGCAGGGCAGCCTTTGATACCAAGCTTGCCTTGTACCTGACATGCCGAAGACGGGAATGTGTGGCTACTGCTGGTTGTCGCAACGATGATTAAATCAATCTCTTCTTTGTCGATACCTGCCATTTCAATGGCATTTTCAGCAGCGTAAAACGCCATATCAGCAACGGTTTCGTTTTCCGCTGAAATACGACGCTCTTTAATACCCGTTCTAGCAACGATCCACTCATCGCTAGTCTCTACCATTTTCTCTAAGTCTGCGTTAGTACGCACCTGAGATGGCAAGTAGCTGCCAGTACCTAAAATTTTGCTATACATGAAGACTAATAATGCCTCTCGAGTAAAACCGCTTCCAAACGATCGCTAATGCGGCTGGGGACTTGTCGTTTGACCTCGTGTACTGCTTCACCAATCGCGTTGACGACTGCAGACACATCAGCACTTCCATGACTTTTAATGACAATGCCGCGCAATCCTAACAAACTTGCGCCGTTATACTGGTCGGGGTTCAAGGTTTTTAATTCAGTAAATAGCTCAGAAAACAGCATTCTGGCTATCCAACCCTTTATTGTTGAAGCCATCATGCGCGTTTTTAGCTTATCAATAAAGAGCTGAGCCGTACCTTCGCACGTTTTTAAGCAGACATTGCCCACAAAACCATCACATACGACGACATCAGCAGCATCTTGAAGTAATTGATTACCTTCAATATAGCCTATGAAGTTCACAGACTGAGTATTAGACAACATTTCAGCGCATCGTTTTACAAGGTCATTGCCTTTAATTTCTTCTGCACCGATATTCAAGATAGCGACACGTGGTGCGCGACCTAAATGTTGTTCTGCTAATGCACTGCCCATGACAGCAAACTGAAACAGTGAATCTGCGTCACTAGAAACGTTCGCCCCTAAATCAAGCATCCATGTGCGATTTCCGGATGCAGTAGGCAAAGCTGAAACCAATGCAGGCCTATCAATACCGGGAAGAAGCTTGAGTCTGAAACGGGATAAAGCCATCAGTGCGCCAGTGTTACCACCACTCACACAAGCATCAGCCTGTGATTCGGCAACCAGATCGATAGCGGCACGCATAGAGCTACCCTGACTATTACGTAAGGCTAGTGAAGGTTTTTCAGAATTGGAAATGACTCGATCACAATGCTGGATACTCAAACGAGAATCAGGCATTCGACCTAATGAAGATAATTGAGATGTGATCGCGTTTCGATCACCTATTAGAATGACTTTTAGCTCTGGGAAATACGACAGTGCCTGCACGGCGGCAGGCACTGTTACACGAGGACCGAAGTCCCCGCCCATTGCATCAAGCGCAACGGTTAGATTTTGCAAAGGTCAACCTTACTTGTTGATAACCTTTTTGCCGCGGTAGAAACCTTCGGCAGTCACGTTGTGACGTAGGTGAGTTTCACCTGAAGTTGCGTCTACAGAAAGTGCAGCTGTAGTTAGCGCATCGTGTGAACGACGCATGCCACGCATTGAACGTGATTTCTTGCTCTTTTGTACGGCCATTGACCCTACTCCTATGTAAATTCTTAAAGAAGCAATTACTTCTTTAAGCTTTTTAAAACATCAAATGGATTCGGCTTTTTGTCTTCCTCAATTTCTTCAGGAAGTTCACCAAACACCAAGTTATTTGAGTTAACGCTACATTTCGCATCGTCGTGCATTGCTATTTGTGGCAATCCAAGGATGAACTCGTCTTCAACTAATTGAATCAGGTCTAACTCACCGTACTCGTTCAGATCTACCAAATCGTACTCTTCCGGTGCTTCCTCTTCACTTTTCTCACTGTAAACAGGAGTATAAGTAAATTGGACATCGCACTCATGTGCGAAAACCTCATTACAACGTTGACACTCTAAATCGACTTCGACGTTAGCTTTACCAGAGATAACGACTAATCGTTGTTCATCAAGCCCAAATGACATTGAGACTTGCGCGTCACGTTTTACGCCTTCAGTTGCTTCAGTTAAACGCTTCAAAAGACTGACCTGAATGATACCATCCATATCGAGTCGTTTTTGAGCCGTTCTTGCCGGATCAACTGTACGCGGTATTTTTTCCTTTTGCATAGGGCGCGAATCTTATCTTCCAAATCGTGTTTAGTCAAAGGAAATGGCAAAAAAAATGTACTTTCCTGCCTTTCCTATTCAGAGCATTATGAATAGCAGGACAAGTTACGTTATCCTGAGATAAATGCTTCCTTGAATTGTAAATTAAAATGAGAAATTACCAACTAGTTTTAGCCTCTACATCACCATTTAGGCAAGAGATCCTCAAAAAACTACAGTTAAGCTTCATTACAGCCAAGCCAGACTGCGATGAAACGCCGCTTCCAGAAGAGACACCACAACAGTTGGTGATGCGCCTTGCTGAGACCAAAGCTAAGTCTTGTGTTGTGGAGCAACCTAGCTTAGTCATCGGTTCTGATCAGGTTTGCGTAATTGATGGAGAGATCATTGGTAAGCCTCACACTCGAGAAAAAGCGATCGAGCAGTTATCTCGTCAAAGCGGCAAGAGCATTACTTTTTATACTGGGCTTTCGGTTTGGAACAACGAAACCAATGAAGCTGACACGCGTCTCGACACCTTTGTAGTGCATTTCCGCGATTTAACTAAGCAACAGATCATTAGTTATGTTGAGAAAGAGCAGCCTTATTACTGCGCAGGTAGCTTTATGTGTGAAGGGTTAGGCATCGCGTTGTTTAAACAGATGGAAGGGAAAGACCCAAATACTTTGATCGGCTTACCGCTGATCGATCTAGTCGATATGTTAGAAGCGCAAGGAATGGGTGTACTATAACGGATACGCTCTCTTTGTTAGAGATCCCTACTCCTTCCTTCGTCAGTCTAGGGAATGGCGGAACACGCAATTTTATCTAACCAACTAATGATATAGAGCGTGATTTTAAAAAGTCGTCATCCTCAAGAGCGAGGAAC
>NZ_JBFRTQ010000010.1:0-10096 GCF_041474195.1 Vibrio sp. 10N.222.52.C3
CTGTTGTTTATGTGAGTCAAATTACATATTATCTTAGTTAGATGAATGAAATTTAGACACACTTAGCTTTGTGTCCGCTTATTTTTACAAATGGAGCTTGCGAATGATTAATAAACGTTTTTTTAAGACGAAAGATGAAGTTGAAGTGACCTTCGAGCTAGAAGCTCAGGAAGCGAACTCTGTATCCATCGTTGCTGACTTTCTTGATTGGAAAGCCATCCCAATGAAAAAACTGGCCAAAGGGAAGGTTTACAAGTTTAAAACTCGTCTACCTAAAGATGGCGAGTTTCAATTCCGCTACCTAGTTGATGACCAACAATGGGTGAACGATGCGAATGCCGATCGTTACATCCCAAATGAATTTGGTGAAGACAACTGCCTAGTGTCGACGGTAAACGCATAATCTTTTCTTAAAGCCAGCGACTAATTCGCTTCGTTTATTAATTATTCGAAACGGAATAACGTCAACCAATAGAAAGCAGAAACTAGCCGTTTCTGCTTTTTTATTTTTAAATTTAGCGGTTAATTTTATTTCTTATCTAGTGGCTCTTCATCTACGGCAACTCAATGACTTAGGCTAAGTTGGGAAGATTCACATCATATTATGACAATGCATTGATGATTTATGCGTTTGAAAAGCATATCCTATGCCTTTATATCGTAGAAAGACCTGTTTACCGTGTATTCAAAAATATTTCCCTCTCCGTTTGCCGAGCTTTCACCTGTAAAAAAAGTAGCTATTTTAGGACTGCCGCTTATTGCAGCGATTGGAGTTGCTCTGCAATCTTCGCAATCAAATCTGACGAAAACGATCGATCTTGATTTGCCCGACTCAACCGTTATTGAGTCAATTCTGTCACCATCTTCTGTTACCGTTATTGAGCCGCCGACATTTGAGTATCAAATTCAATCTGGCGATAACTTGAGTAGCATCTTCACTCAGCTTGGATTTTCTTACAAATCGATGATGAGCGTGATGGAAACTGATTTGAACTTCCTTGCTTTAGATACGCTTCGTCCGGGTAATACATTACGCTTTTGGCGTGATGAAGCGACCGGCGACCTTTCTAAAATGGAACTTCAATTTAGCGTCGCGGACAAAGTGGTTTACCGATTACTTGATGACGGCAGCTACGAATTCGAAGACATCTCTATTCCTGGTGAATGGAAGCAAAAACCTTTAGTGGGTGATATTCAAGGCAGCTTCTCTATGTCGGCGAACAAGGTTGGCCTGAGCAGTCTTGAGATTGACCATATTGTGACTCTTCTTAAAGATAAGCTGAACTTTAGCCGAGACCTACGTGCTGGCGATCAGTTTGAAGTGCTTCAAAAAGCGCAATATGTTGATGGTGTTGCAACCGGAAAACGTGAAATTGAAGCAATTAAGATCATGAATCGTAACCGCGTTGTGTCAGCATACTTACACACTGACGGACAATATTACGATGCTAATGGCGATAGCCTTCAACGTGCTTTCCAACGTTATCCTGTAAGCAGCAGCTGGCGTCAGAGTTCTCAATTTAACCCTAAACGTCTACACCCTGTGACTGGCCGAATCTCACCGCACAACGGTACGGATTTCGCGACACCAATTGGCACACCTGTTCAAGCAACGGGTGATGGCAAAGTGATCATGACGCGTAAACACCCTTATGCGGGTAACTATGTGGTGATTCAACACGGTAGCACTTATAAAACGCGCTACTTGCACTTAAGCAAGATCCTTGTTCGTAAAGGACAAACGGTATCTCGTGGTCAACGTATTGGCCTATCGGGTAAAACGGGTCGAGTGACAGGTGCTCACTTGCACTATGAACTGATCGAACGTGGTCGCCCTGTTGATGCGATGAAAGCGAATATCCCAATGGCCGATTCTGTGCCTAAAAAGGAAAAAGCGACATTCACAGCCGCGAGAGATGAAGCCGACAAGCTATTGAAGGCAGCGTTAGAAACGCGCAATCTAGCAATGGTTAATAATGCTAGTAAGTAGCTAGCCATTAAACTGTTTTAAAGCCGCAAGAGCATCACAAAGCACAGTCAGTGTTAAGTGATGCTCTTGCGGCTTTTTAGTTCTCAATAGAAGGTTCGGTAAGGGTTTAAACTAAAGGCTCTGAGTGCGCGACATAGCTAACGATAGCTTCAGGTCGCATTGGAGGTGAGTAGAGGTAACCTTGGATCTTGTCACATCCCATCGCGTGCAGCTTTTCTAATTGCTCACGCTTCTCAACACCTTCCGCAACCAAAGATACATCGAGTCTATGGGCCAGTTGAACAATCAGCCATACTACGCTCTCTGAGGTCGAACTAGTTAACAAGTCTCGAATAAAGGTCGCATCAATTTTAATGCAATCGATAGGGTAGCTGTGGATGTAGTTCAAACTGGAGTAGCCTGTACCAAAGTCGTCGAGTGCGATCGTGAAGCCTTGTCCTCTCAGAAAGTTAAGCGCGGATTTTGTCTCTTGTGTTGGCGATAACAGAACGGTTTCGGTTAACTCGATAACAAACTCATTCGCCTTAAAATGGTGCTGTTCAATGGTTCGAGTCAGGTAGGATATATAACGTTTCGAATCAGTAAGCTCGTGCGCAGAGCAGTTGATTCCAAGTTTAACCTTGTAGCCCAAGCCTTGCTCTAGTGTGGTTTTAGCGCGGCACACCAATTCAATAATGCGTTCACCTAATTCGACAATCAGCCCTGACTCTTCTGCCACTTGAATAAACTCTACGGGTGAGATGTCTCCATGTCTGGCGGTTTTCCAGCGAGTCAGTACCTCGAAATATTCCCATTGCGTTTCACCTTGACCCACAATCGGCTGTACCACTACGTACATTCCATTGCTGTCGGGGATATAGCTTTGTGAAATTGGGTTTTCCAGCTCACTTCGTAGCGCTGCGACTAGCTCGGTTTTTCTTTGGTAACGAACTCTTAAGTGAGTGTCATAACATTGAATATGAGTATCTTGGCTGTGTTTACACTCTTTAAGCGCCAAGCTGGTATTGAAGATGATTTGCTCAACGTCTTTGTTGTCTCCATCCGAACTGGCAATACCGATGCTGACGTCGAAATCTATCTTGATATCAACGCTACTGTAGCCCTGCTTAATTTTGGCCAGTATTTGTTCGCACACGGCTATCGGATCAGAATGGTAGGTGATGAAGGCGAACTCGTTGCCAGCAGTCCGGAAAGTCAGGTTGCTTTCAGGTAAAGTTCGGCGCAATATTTCTGCGACAAACTGCAGCACCTTGTCGCCAATATAATTACCGTGCATATCATTAATGGCTTTGAAGCTATTGATATCGAGTAAAGCCAGTGTAAACGGAGTGACGCTCTGTTGAGTAATCGACTCTAAGGTATCTGATAAACAGCTTCGGTTGAGTAACCCGGTTAGGCTGTCGTGTGACACCTCATAACTAAGCTGATTTACAAGTTGTTCGGAACGATCGTTAAACCACATTTCACGCAAGGTGTGGATGATGATGTCGGCGAACAATTGATGGTGCTTTACCACGTCTTGTTGCTGATCAGGGCTAAGAGGCGAGGTGAACGTTGAAAACAGCACGCCCATCACTTCGCCACTTTGAGTTTGAGTCGGGATCGCGATGGAGTTTTGTGAGGTGATTTCCTGCCTAAATGCCGATGTTGGCAATGACTGGACGATGTACTGAGAAAATGAGCAATCTGGGTGTCTTTGATTGAAGGCTTGTTGGTAGATGTGACCATGGCGCGCATTGATTTTGTCATGTAATACATGATCAGAATGGGCGATCACCAAAGGAACGGTTTGGTCAGGGAAGTACTTCTTCTCAATGATGCTAGTGTATTGAGTATCAAAGGTCTGATGTAAAGTAAGCACAGCTGACTCTAAAAGGTCGATACCTTCCAATTTCAGCAAACGGCCAATGCGCTCTGTGTCTATCATGCTATTGTGCGTATGTTGAGTCATAGCCACCACCCCTAGTTAACCAGATTCACTGTGTAAGCGGTATACGTATTATCTTGTATATGTGCGAACTTGTATAATCTATATGCGTCAAGTTTATTATTGACCGTGTTGTATAACTTTTCAAATTAAAATGTGACTTATTTCACAGAGCTTGCGTGCTACGCTCTTTGTCTAGCCTGTCTTTCAGATGGTCCAAAAAGAGCTTGGTTCGCGTGTGCGAGTAATCAAGCTTAGGGTAGTACGCGTAAACCATCACTTCGTCGGCGGTAATATTTGGCAATACTGGAACTAATGTCCCTTGCTTTAGATCCTCTTTGATCATCGCTTTGATGGTTAACAGTACGCCCATTCCTCGCTTCGCCGCATGAAACAAAGCCTCTGGATTGGTGGTCGCAAAGTTACCATTGAGGGTGATGCGTTGCCCTTTGGTGAGTGTGACTTCTCGGGTAGGGCGCTCTCCCCAAATCAAAGAGTTGTGTTGTTCTAAGTCCTGCTCGTTGGCGGGGTAACCATGTTTAGCTAAATAGCTTGGCGCTGCATAGAAGCTGGCTTTGTGTTCAAACAGCGGTGTTTTCTTGAAGCTTAAGGAGTTGAGCTGTTCCAGTTCACGACTGATCACCAGATCTAAGCCCAGTTCAGGTAATTGGCCTGGCGTGGTCGTGATCAGCTGCACCTTAATGTCTGGGTATTTTTCTAAGAAGTCGTCCATGTATTGCACCAGAAACTTAGAGCCAACCGCAATCGTAGCGCCAATCTTTAATAGGCCTGCTGGGGTTTGGTTAACCGAGCGAGTCTCATCAATAATGGACTGCCAATTGTCGAGCTGATCCTTGGCTCGCAGGTAAAAGAGCGCACCTGCTTCGGTTTGGCTAATTGATCGCGTGGTACGCTTTAACAGTTGGGTGCCGATGCGCTCTTCTAACCAGTTCACTCTTTTACTGATCGCCGAGCTGGTGGTGTTCAGCTTTCGAGCAGCACCATTGAAGCTGCCTTCTTCGACTACTCTGACGTAGCTTTTTACGTTAAGAATCCAATCCATATTATTTCCTGTTGGGACTTAATAAAATTCCAATTTAGCTAATTATCAATTATTGGTTTTGAATGTAAACTCGTCTAATGAACAAATATCAAACGAATAGGGAATTTTTTGAGCCAATCGACCTTTAAAAAAACACCGTTACTCTTAGCAATGATGATTATTGCTACGGGGCAGGTGGGTGTGAGCATCTACTTGCCAGCATTACCGTTAATTGCTTCTGATTTAAGTGCTACTCAAGTAGATGTACAGCTTCTCGTCACGCTGTTTCTGGTGGGTTTTGGCTTGTCTCAGCTATTTTACGGACCGATGTCCGATGCGGTGGGAAGAAGACCTATCTTCTTGTTAGGTCAGGGTGTTTATTTGATTGGTACAGTCGTTTGTGTTGTGTTTTCTGACAATATGACGGCGCTAGAAGTTGGTCGCTTGCTGCAAGGTTTAGGGGCGGGCAGTGCCTCGGTTCTTGGGCGAAGTGTGCTTCGTGACAGCTATGATGGTTCACAGCTTACCAAAGCGTTGTCTTATATCTCGATCACCGCTTCGATCATGCCGATCATCGCGCCTGTATTTGGTGGCTGGATTTCATTCCACCTTGGTTGGCAGGCGGTGTTCCTTTTCGTTCTATTGTATTTACTGGCGATATTCACACTGGGTTACTTCGTGTTGCATGAAACTCTGCCATATGGGAAGAGCCGTTTTGAAGTCAGCCAAGTGGTAAAGAACTACGGACGCTTGTTGACCAATCGCCAAGTGTTGACCAGTGCCAGTTACAACTGGATGAGCTACATGGCGAGTTTGGTATCGCTGTCGTTGTTTCCATTCTTAATGCAAGAGCAATTGGGGCTGACCGCCGCTGAGTATGGTTCATTGATGATTGTCCCTTCGGCAGGCTTACTGATCGGTAGCGTGGCTTTGAACTTGCTCAATCGTAGGTTTAGTACGCCCCAACTGATGAGCCTAGCTATTTTGACTATCTTGGCATCGGGAACTTGGCTTCTTACTCATGAGTTATCCATCTTTAACTTAGTTTGGGCGTTTACTTGGTTGGCGATAGCACAAGGCATCTCGTTCCCATTATCAATCAGCATGTTATTAGAACCTCATAAGAAACAAGCGGGAGCAGTGTCGGCATTGTCTGGTTCAATTCAGATGTGTTTAGCGGGTTTATTGGGTGGGTATCTTGTAGAGAGTTGGGTCACGACTCATCTTCAATTAGGCGTGTTCTACCTCATTATTGGTGCAGCCATGGGCGGAGTGCTTTGGTCTTCAACCAAAATGAACAACAAAGGCGATACTGTTGAAGTGGAATATAGCTAAATGCCAAATTCACTATCGTTTAACGCACCATCGTTAATACGTTGTATTTGTGCTGATGGTTTTCTACAATGCTTCGGTCCATTGAATAGGTAAAAACAAAATGCAGCAAAATGAATTTGAAGTACTGGTAAAAGCTATCTGCGCACTAGATGGCCTGCCTCAAGCGCTTGAGCTATTGAAATCCAATGAGGATACAGAAGTCGCTGAGGCTGCTGCATCACTGACTGGTCAATTTGCACTTGCTGAAGTGGAAGGCGAAAAGCGTATTTACCACGTGACGCTTCAAGAAAATGAACAAGGCGAAGAGCAAGAGTACATCGAACATGTTATGAATGAAGGCGATGACTTAATCAAATTTGCAGCTTGGTTCTTTGAAACGATGTTTGAATTGAAGCAAAAAGACACATACCAAATTGCCGGTAAAACTTACAGACAGCCAAAGCGCAGCTAGGTTTCTCAGTAAAGCATTTTAGAAAGCAGCTCTATTGAGCTGCTTTTTTTATCAGTGTCTAAATCAATGTCTTGGGTTGTTATTAGGAATGGAGCATTAAGCTCAAACCAGAATTTAGGTTAACTCATTGATATACAAAAACAATGCTGATTAGCACAGAGACAAAATTAGGCTAATTGCAAATGGATGCTTAATATTGCATTAAAGTGTGATTTAGATCTTGTTTTTGGGCGTTTTAAGTGTAGAATCCGCGCTAAAGAAAGTTGATTATGTGCGGAGATAAGCATGAATTACGAACTAGGCCACGCATACCTTGGTCAAATGGCAGCAAAAAACATGATGCACGAAGCATTGTACGGCACTTCAAAGCCAAAGAAACCATCGTTCTTTAAGCGAATGATGAAGAAAATGGCTAAATAAGCATTTTCAAAAACGGAATTTTAAAAGGCCTTAAACTCGATGAAGTTTAAGGCCTTTTTCGTTTTAGCGATTGGTGAAAGTTATCGCTTTGTTTTGTTGTGGATGGACACAAAAAATACCAATTAAGCTTCTGACTAATGGCTTTTAATGAACTCAGCCAGCAGATTGATTGGATAAGTCGACCACATTATTAGGGATGCTATCTAAGCCATTCTCTTTCATCCACGCTTCTAAGTTATCGGCACCACCGATGTACTTACCATCAAGCCAGATCTGCGGGACGGTGACCGGTGTTTTCTCACCAATGTGTGCTTTTACCTCTGGAATCATACGGTACAAAGCGGCGCTGTCTTTTACGACATCGTGGTATTGGTATTCAACACCCGCTTCATCCAGCATTTTCTTCGCTTTAACACAGAATGGGCAGGTCGCCTTACCATAAACGATGTTGCCTTTTAAGCTGTCTCGTTTGGTCCACTCTTTGATCACGGATTGGATTAACACACCGCGATTAAGCGCTTCACCTTGGCTGACAACCTTGCCTTCAACAACAAGGATTGGGGCGTGCCAAGAGCCAAGTTTTAGAGGCTCCCACCAGTGAGACAACCAATCTTTCACTTCCAGTTCGACATCGACATCTGATAACTCATTCTCAAAAGTATCCTTAAGAATGTCTTTGGTAAGGGTACATTCCCCACATGGGATATTAACTTTAAATGGACCCCAACTGCCTGCCCAACGGTATAGTGTAATCTTGACTGGTTTCTTCATGGTTACGGCCTCGTTTGAATTCTCTTATCCATATAGAACGGACTGTCGAACTATTTATTTCACCAACCTTAAACTTTCTTCACTTTTGAAGGTTTTTTAGTTTCCCAGTGCGTTATAAATGCAACTGACGCAATAATAATAGCAGCCCCTAGCCATAAACGACCCGGTGGAACCCAACTAAATACAATCCAACCTGCTAAAACATTTAGCGGTAATTTGGCGTGGTCAAAAGGTTGCACAAACGAAGCATCAGCGACCGAGTAGGCTTTTACTATCGCCCATTGAGCGAGTGCCGTCATAACACCGATAACAATCAATATAGCCCAGATTGTACCGCCGCTTGGCGTTTGCCAATCTGGCGCAGCAAGCAGGATGTTAAATGGTGTGATTAATAGTAGAAGATAGACCACCATGGTTGAAGGACTGTCTTGCGAAGAGAGTTTTTTCACCATCAGTGAGTAGCATGCCCAGAAGAAAGCGGCACCGACTGGTAATAACGTTGCCCAGTTAAAATCTTCAGCCCACGGCTCTAGAATCACCATCGCACCCACGAAGCCTGCTAAGGTCGCGCCCCAGCGAGCAGCCCCAACTTTCTCTTTTAAGAAAAGCCCTGAACCAATGGTTGCAAACAATGGCGATGTCATGAGAAGGGCAATGCCTTGCCAAATTGGTACTGGGTAAGCCAGTGCCCATATCCAAAGTTGAATACCAATAACAGACAAGAAGACACGGAATACGTGCAATTTGAGGTTGTCGGTTTTTAGCGCGCGGCGAATACCCAGCGTTTTTAGGTAAGGAAGAATAGCGAATAACGCGATGGCGTATTGAATGACGGCAACGGTGGTAGAAGTAAGTCCGAAATGAATGCTAGCAATTTGAGTTAGGCTGTTAATAACGGCAAAGGCTAGGCCTGCGGTTAGCATCCAGCTAGCGCCTTGGATCGGATGGTGTTGTGACATGATGCTTCTAATTATTTGATGTGGTTCACCTATGATACGGATTTAGCACCACTTAACCAGAAAAAGCATTGATGAAGTCAGTCAGAATATTTGAATATGAAAAAAGGTTGAGCCATTGCCCAACCTTTTTAGTCTGTATCTAAAGTCGATTTAGATTAGAAGTCGTAACGTACACCTAGGCGAAGAGAGTCTTCACTTTGTGTTTCTAAACCTGCAACTTTTACGTCGTCTAGATTGTTTAATTGGTAAGCAACGTATGTACGGATAGATTTGTTGAACTTGTAAGTACCAGTCAGCTCAAAGAAGTCAGCTGTGTCTACAGTTAAGTTCTGTGTCGCGTCTTTTTCTTGTTTTTGGTACAAACCTGCCAGTTCAAATTGGTCTGTTAGCTTGTATTTAGCAGCAACTTCCACACCAGAGAACTCAGTTTTTGCTTTGTCGTCTAGGTCACCCATTGTGTAGGTTGCACCTAGGTATAGAGCATCCATTTTGTAGTTGATACCAGCAATTACAGCGGTTGCAGAGCCATTACCTGCACCATTGTCATTACCTGAGTAACCAAGACCAAAACCTAAGCCCATAGGTAATGTGTAGATACCAGAGATACCGTAACCGTCTGTATCTTTATCTTCGCCAGCGATTAAACTTGCCTTCAACGAAAGAGCATCAGCATCGTAAGCGTACACGAACGTGTTGTTAATCTGCTCGTTGCCCGCGTTAATGAAGGCTTTTTGGTCACCAGAGTAGATAGTAACATCCGACATTTCTGAGATTTGAGCAGCGGCCGTATCTTGACGACCTACCGAAACAGCACCAAAGTTACCTTCAAGGCCAGCGTACATATAGCGTTGTTTAAAGTTATCAGTTTCATCGTTATCCGCTGAAGAATTTACGCCTTGTTCTGCTTCGTAGAAACCGAAACCAGATAGATCGCTAGTGATTTCCGTGGTACCGCCAACATTTAAACGCACACGGCTTTTATTTTTCATGGTTCCGTCGATTTCTTTACCGCCTGACCCGATGAAATCACCACGGAATTCCGCACGGCCGCCAATTTTAAGTTCTGTACCATCAGAGCTGTAAACTGTTGCTGCTAGAGAAGAACCTGAAACTAGTGCCGCTACCACTGCAGAAGCTAGAACTGCCTTTTTCATAATCACTTACCTTGTATTTTAAAATCCGTGAGCAATGTGCTCTCCGT
>NZ_JBFRTQ010000010.1:10674-77907 GCF_041474195.1 Vibrio sp. 10N.222.52.C3
GCTAAATTAAGCTTTCATTTCTATAAAATTACATTTTCGTGAATAGGGAACTTTTTAAGTGTTGATTTTATTGCACTTTTATTTCAATAGACTGAGTGGTTTGTGAATGGTTATACAACTTATCTGATCTTGAGTGCTGACTTTCACAAGCTTCTATTTAGGAGAAGTGATGATGATATACGTGAGTATTATGGGAAAGTCAGAGCTTGTTCATCTTATTAACTGTTTGTACTGATTAAGATATCCTCTATGATGCAAAAACTTAGAAGAGAATAGATTTTGCTCAACAAGATGGAGACGTTGGATGAAAACAGAGTACTTAGGCGATGTTTTACAAGGTAGGCAGGTTATTGGCTCCTTGAATGTTGAAGACCTACCCGTTGGAGAGCACCAGTTTTGGTTTCAAGTCACCAGTGATGGGCTAGGGCAACCTAAGAACATGCCGGTTTCTGTTTTCAAAGGCAGTCAAGAAGGTCCTAAGTTGATGATCACCGCCGGTATTCACGGTGATGAGCTAAACGGAGTGTTGGCTGCACAGCAAATTATCAGGGACTTAGTCGGTAAAACGCTCAAAGGCACGGTAACGATTGTACCTACTGTGAATCTGTCTGGCTTGCTGAACCATAGCCGTGATTTCATCTCTTCGGATCCGGGTTCTTGCCCTGCTAATCTTAATCGACTCTTTCCGGGTGACGCGAATGGCTTGGCTGCGGAGCGCTTTGTTGCGTCTTTGTGGGAGCGTTTGCTTAAGCATAATGCCACCTTCGCCGTTGACCTCCACACTCAAACTCGTGGCGCAGTTTATCCACTTTATGTGTTTGCTGATTACCGCATAGAACAATGTTTGGAGATGGCGAGGCTGATGCAGCCCGATTGTGTTCTGAATGACCCTGGTGACCCAGGTATTTTGGAAACGGTTTGGAATCGAAGTGGAATTCCGAGCATCACGGTGGAAGTTGGGATGGGGAAATTTACTCAGCCTGACATGATTCAACGAGCGGTAGACGGTGTTTTTAACATGCTGTCTTATTATGAAATGTTCGAGGTTGAAATAAATCATCCCGAGAAAATGCAGCTGCCGAGTATGGATTGGATAGAGGGTAATGATGTGGTTTCTATCCGCGCTGATATTGGTGGTTTCGTATTGCCGCAGGTTGAGCTTCTGCAGAGCGTAGAACAAGATGATCTGTTGGCTATTCAATATGACGCTTTTGGTAATGAGTGTCGCCGTTATCACGCGCCGTCTGCCGGACGTGTCCTTAGCTATAACGTGGATGCGTTAAGGGAGCCGGGTGCGCTTGTTTGTCGCTTGCTAAGTTAGGCTTAGTCGGTTGGACGTTTCTGTGCTAATGCACTGTGTTGCTATCTAAAACACGTAAAAAAAAGACCGAGCTAGGCTCGGTCAAAGGACAGTTGTCTTGAGTTAACACGTCTTTGACTCATCGAGAGAACTGCTTTTAGAGTAGCGAGGCTAGATTAAGAATCCATTGCAAGATAGTGACACTTCGACTGCTTTTCTGTTTCAAAAATAATATTGAAAACATTACCTTAAGCTCATCAAAAGCCGACTGTGAGTTACGCAGGTCGGCTTTTTATTCACTTCTCTTTCGAATTTTTATCTCTATCTACACTCGATTAAAAAGCGTCGTCCACGATCTCTTTTAATCGGTCATAAGGCACATATCCTGGTAAAACATTTCCGTTCATCATCATGGTTGGAGTGCCCGTTAAGCCGAGTGCACTGAACGTTTGATGGTTAGTGGTTAGAACCTGGTTTTGTTCTTGAGTTGTTTTTAGTTCCGCCTCTGTTCCCGTCTTCTTGGCAACGGCTTCTAGTGAGCTTTTCGAGTGAATACCGCTTTTCGCCATCAGCAATCTATCAACTTCAGGGAATGCTTCTGGGTTATCTTCCCATACTTTCATCGCGTATAGCGCCGCGTTGGTGTCTAGCCCTGCAACTTGTTGTTGCTTAAACGATAAGTAAACGTTGATCACTTTAATGTCGCTGTTTTCAGAGGCTAATTGAACCAAGCCTTTTTCCAAGCGCTTACAGTAAGGGCAGTTATAGTCGGTAAAGTTAATGATGACCGATTTGCCATCCGGATTGCCCGTGATTGGGTGAGCGTCATTGTTGTACAACCAATCATGGCTTCCTGCTTGAGCCTTCTTCGACTGTTCTTGCCCTGCTACGTACTGCTCTAGGCTGGTATGCAAGCCAGAGATCGTAGAAGGGTTCTCTTTCAGAAATTGGTTAATCTCTTCAAGTTGCTGGGTTTGTTCTGTGCTTAACTCAGCGAAGGCAGTGGTGCTCATTAGTGAGCCTAAAATCAGTGTACTAATCAGATGCTTTTTCATGCTATTTATTCTCTAATTCTTGATAATCGTGAGCGCTCATTGGGTCGCGCTCACGGAAATTCTGTTCGTTAAACGGGCTAAATCGAGTTATTCACCTTGCTTTGCTCTGTTTTTCTTTGTAAGCGAGTTAGGCAAAGTAGGTTCTCAACCAAAGCCCTATCGGGGAAGTAATGCCTGTTGCGATACTGCTAATCTTTCCATCTTTGATGATGACGATGCTTGGAGTGACATTGACTCCCCAACTTCTGCTGATCGATCCAGAGAGATCATTGATCACAGGGAAGTCATACTCTTTCGCCTCTAAGTAACGCTGAACACGTTCGTCTGGGCCAGATGACAGAGCGACCGAAACCACCTGATGGGAATCACTGAAGCTATTAACCGTCGGGCTTACAAATTTGCAGGCACCACACCAAGTCGCCCAAAAATAGACAATGACTGGCTTACCATTTTTGCTTAGCTCGATAACATCAATATCTTCGCCTTGGAGCGATTGACCCACAATTGGAATCGCATCGCCCTGAGGCATGCTTCTGCTGTGATAAAAGTCCATGGCAAATGAAACCACGCCAACGATCAATATCATTGAAACCAGTTCCTTTCCCCACTTCTTAAGACGACTTGGCTTTTTGGCCTCACCCTTTACAGCGTCGTCTTCAATCGTGCTAGATTTATCTTCATTGTTGGGAGTCTTCATCAGTTATCTCGCAGCGTCGATGGCTTGAACGACAGTGTCACTGTTGAGAATGACAGGCAGTGGAATACCGCTTTTATAGCTCGGGCCGTAGACGATATTAAATGGCACACCAAATCGCCCATTACTTTGTAAGTATTGAGTGACACTTTCACTTGGTGTTGTCCAATCACCTTTCATCAAAACAATGTCTTCTTGCTGTAGGTGACTGTAGACAGGGTCTTGAAGGATGACGCCGATCTTGTTGGCTTTACAAGTGATACACCAATCAGCAGTCACATCAACAAACACCGTTTTGCCTTCATCAACGAGCTGAGGGATTTGCTTCGCATCCAGCTTTTGCCAAGCGAGATCGTCAACAATCGGAGTCGCCCAGTTATCAGCGGTGACACTACCGACGATCAATGCAGCACCAAACACCAAGGTTGTGGTTGCGACGATAGGAATAAGCACCTTGCGACCCAACTTACGGCCAATCCAAATCAATACTGAAATCACGATAAATAGCGACAGCAGGATAGTTGGGAATTTACCAATGAATGGGCTAAGGAGGCTTGTTAGCCATAGGCTGGTAATGAACATCATTAAGCCAAATACCAGCTTAACTTTGAACATCCACGCCCCAGGCTTTGGAAGCAATTTGGTTAGGCTTGGGAATAGCGCAAAGATCAACCAAGGCGCACTCATACCGATACCAAGCGTGATGAAGATAGCCCATAACTCTTGGTAGCTTGCTCCAAGTGCATACGCGACAGCGGTTCCTAGGAATGGCGCGCTACACGGCGTTGCTAACAGCGTTGCAAACATGCCTTGAACAAAGTGGCCTGAATGTGAGTCATCGCCTTTGGTTGCCATCCAGGTGTTTAAACCTGATGGTAGTCTGAATTCGAATAACCCAAGCAGGTTAATCGAAAACAGCAAAGTGATGATCAGCATGAACCCGATGAACCAAACATTTTGGAACTGGATTCCCCAGCCAATTGCATTACCACCCATTTTTAGAGCGGTCATACCTAGGGCTAACAGCGCAAATGATGTAATGACACCTGAAGCAGAAGCTAAGAATGAGAGTCGAATATGACGATTAGATGCACCTTGGTTTTGAATGATGCTGTTTAATTTCATTCCTAAGACTGGCAACACACATGGCATGATGTTGAGGATCAAACCACCAATTAAAGCGAAGCCTATCATCGCCAAAAAGCCGTTGTTGCTTGTTTGGTAAGCGATCGGTTCTGAGCCAACTTTGGCCGTCATCTCTTCGGCGAAATTAGTGTCTGAAACGGTGACACTCACGTTACGGTCCGTTAAGTCGACTTCACCTATCCAGTTGCTCACATCAAATACGGCCGTCATTGTATTGTCTGTGATGTGGACGCTTGGTTGAGAGAAGAAGTCATCAATCACTTCTTGCCCGTCAATCAACACCATCGGCTTATCCCAGCCATTTTTACTTGTCAGCTGAGTAACCAGTTGCTGCTTGCTCTTGTCCCAAAATAGACCATTGACTGAAGTGCGATTAGCTTCTCGTGGAGATTGGCTCATGCCTTGGTTGAACAAGAACATCGCTTCTTCATCGAGCGCTAAAGTTTGTGGGTCAATCGGCAGTTCGATATCGTAATCGGTTAACACACAGATATTGGTACACGACGGAAAGGTAAACGATGCCCTGAATATCGCAGGCTTCGTGTTGTCTTTCAGGGATAAAGTGACAGGAAAGCTGACATGTTTTTTGTAGCCTAACGTCATGACGTCAAGCTGCTCGTAGTATTTAGGTATCGGCCAGTGCCACTCTACTGACTCAATGTTTGTTGAACCAGACCAGTCCCAGCTTGGCGGAATGCCACCTTCGCCTGGGCTGCGCCAATAGGTTTTCCAGTCGCCGTCGAGCACGACATCGAGCACGGTTTGGATCTTAGAGCCGTCATCCGACTGTTCACCCGTCGACATCATTCGCATTTTAACAGGCGGATGCTCAGGCACACTAAGCCAGCCCGTTGTCTGTGCCAAGGCGGTAAATGACGTCATAACCAAAAGGGCAGTGACTAAGGTTTTCGCGCATGTACGCATAGAGAATGCCAATGAATCGACAAACTTAGTTAGTAGTGTGTTGTACACAAATGTATCTCCAAAAAATAAATAAAAGGGTGTAGTAGCCCGGTTATTTACTCTCTAAATATACAGTGCTTTAGATGCAATCGGTGTTTTGTCGGTCGAGTAGAGCGATGATTGTCTCTAGATAATCTCGAGATGTGAGGAGGTAAGTTAAACGCAACAGCAATAATAAGTACGAATGGGATCAGCCAGCCGGTTTTTGGGGCGGCAAAGGTCAGCATTTTCGAACTTAGGCTGCATGAATTTGAATTGGGGGACGTTAACATTTTTGAGGCTTCTAAGCCGAAAACGCTGGCGTATAGAGCAGCCATTTTTTCTGAAGAAGCGATGTTGGTTTGGGGATTACTGGTTTCTGTATGAGTTTGTGTGCCAACTAGGACTGATTGGCCATTAGCGGATGCAGATAACGATACTTTCTTGACGGCCAGAGTGCTCGCCAGACAAGTTACGATAACCAGTCCGGTAAGGAAGAGCGCCCAAAGCGAATGCTTTTGTCGGCGGTTCTGTGTGGATAAGAAAAGTAGCGATGTGTTCAGCAAATTAGTCAGTAATCAAATCTGTTAGTCGTTAAAGCAAGCTCATTGAATTGTGGTTAGCTTAGATAAGTTCTCTTCGTGCCACAAGTCATAAAATGGTTAAAGTGAAACTATGTATAAATGCGGGAAACGGCAGATACACGATAAAAGACGCATAAACACCAATTCACGCGAATACGACATTGAGCTGTAGCTAAAGTTCACAACAACTGAAAGTTATCGCTAATTATTCTGTATTGAGTGGTTTATTAACTATCAGGACGGGACAGGCGATACAAAAAAGCCCAACAGATCGTCAGTGAACGTGTTGGGCTTTAATCATTGGTGCTATTGGAAAGGCTTAGTGAGTGCGGCGAGGGCCGTTACGTACCAAGTCTTTACCGTTATCAAACACCTCTTTGGTGATCCAGCGAGCAAGCAGAACTTTATGGCTGCTATTGAATACAGCAACGAAGTGACGACCATCTGAATTATTGGTTGCCATGCCTACACCTTCAACGCCTTCAAGGCCTAAACCGCCAGCTTCCACTGAAATTAGGAATTGCTCTAGTTCTTCTAGAGACTCAATAATATCAAGTTCGTTGTTCATTTTTATGCTCTCTTGCTGTGAGCCAACATCGTATTTAGGGCGCTTTAGTGCTGTGCTCGAATGAAGATATTGGCTGTTGTTCTTTGTTGGATGCGTACTCTACAGGTCATAAGAGGGGATTGGAACTCTCAAATATTAGAAGCAGGCTGATAATTTGCGAATTTTTAACATAACATACGTTTAAATGCTTGTTATCCATATTCTTTTTACTACTATTTATAGGGTCAATTTAGACAGTGATAGGAATTAATATGATGAAGGTTTGGCGTTGTCTATTGTTAATGTTGGCGTTTGTCGCATTTGGAAGTTATGCGCAGAGCGTTGAGAAAATCGCAGAAGTACAAGATCAGTTAATGCTCGATCTAGCAACATTAGAAACGGCGCATGATGCTGAGAAGCCCTTTCTTGAAGATATCTTAAGGCGTAAGAATCAGGGCCTACGCGAAGAGATTTTTTCACAGCTATCGTCAGATAAAAAAGAGGGGCTGGATGTCACTCTTGCTCAGCAGGTCGAACTGCTACAAAAATTGCTGTCGTTGAATGAAACTAAAATCGTTTCAATGAGTAAAGAAAACCGTTCAGCTGAAGGTGACGCTAAAAAACGCCTTGAATTGCGTATTCAAAAACGAATCGGAATGATGGATGTCTATTATCAGCAGCTTGCTAAGACCTTAAATTGGTCGAAAGAGCGTGGTGTTGATGTTGCTGTTCCTGAAGGTGAGCTCAAAACGGCACTTGTTTCTCGTTCTCAATATCTTACTAATGCAATTCTATACACGGATACACAACGTCAAGATTTAGAACGCCGGTTATCTTATGTAAGTGAAGAAGAGAAAGCGACGATTAAAACTGAGCTTGAACGCTTCAGTGAGCGAACTAGCGTTATGGTCGCGAGCTTAGAAGAAACCATCACGCTAATGGAACCGTTTGGCGTGGATGTGACTTCGTACAAACGTGTTTTGCTAGCGACGACAGGTGACATTAACGCCGATGTGTTGGATGTTGATGTTGCACTGGAGCTGTTGGATGGTTGGCTTCGTTCGTTCAGTTCATGGGCTTTTGAAAATACCCCTTCTTTTATCGTTAAACTTGCTCTGTTTCTCGGTATTTTGTATGTAACTCGCCTTATTGCTAACGTGGCTCGCAAAACCGTTCGTAAGAGTGTTTCGCACTCTAAAATGGACTTCAGTGTATTGATGCAGGACTTCTTTGTATCCATCGCATCTAAAGCGGTCGTGTTTATTGGTTTGCTTATCGCACTGTCTCAAATAGGGATAGAGCTAGCACCTCTTCTTACTGGTTTCGGTGTAGCCGGTGTCATCATTGGTTTCGCATTGCAAGACACACTATCTAACTTTGCATCGGGTTTGATGATCTTGATCTACCGTCCTTATGACGTCGGTGACATGGTTAAAGTGGCAGGCGTGCAAGGCACGGTAAAAGACATGAGCTTAGTATCGACGACTGTTCAAACCATTGATAACCAACGCTTGGTGATCCCAAACAACAAGATTTGGGGTGACGTGATCAACAACATCACGGCAGAACGTGTAAGACGTGTTGATATGGTTTTCGGTATTGGTTATTCAGATGATATCGATAAAGCGAAAGCGGTATTGAACGACATCATTCTTGCACACCCTCTAGTGTTGAAAAAACCAGAGCATATGATCAAGCTTCATACCTTGAATACGTCTTCTGTTGATTTCGTAGTACGACCTTGGGTTAAGACTGATGACTATTGGGATGTGTACTGGGATGTAACGGAAACCGTGAAGAAACGCTTCGATGAAGAAGGCATCACGATTCCATTCCCTCAACGAGATGTACATATTTACAATCACGAAGAGAACTAAACGAAAGATCTAGTATGAAAAGCTATTACGAAAAAGCTAAGCATGGCTTAGAGCCATCATTCTTAATGTGATATCAAATGGACGCTGAACAAGCGTCCATTTTTATTGGCTGCCGCTTATGTTGAGCTTCATTCTTTTATGTCACTCAACCACCTTAGAATTACGTTATGATGGGGTAGGCTTAATCTGGAAAGTTGAAATCGAATGGACGATTCACAGCAAAAAACGAATACTAGAAATACAACGGTAAGAAAAGCGACGCGAATTGAAAGTGTTATGAACTCTGCGATGTGGCATTTAACTCAGAGAGACATGACGGAAAGCGAGTTAGTGGCGAAGCTCAAAGTCAAAACCGACAATCAAGAATGGATCGATGAAACTCTAGGGACATTGAAAGGCTTCGGGTATCTCAAGTCTGACCAAGTGTTTGCAGAACAATTCGTGGAACAAGCTTTCTCTGGTGAATTCGGTTCTCGATACATTGTCGAAAAACTGAAGAAGAAGGGGCTGACCGATTCAGTGATTTCTGATGCAATCCATAAAGTGTCGTTCGAAAAGTCTATTGATGAACAAACCATCTTGATAGACCGAATCAACCACTACTATTCAAGCTTTACCATGAGCCGTGAAAAGCTGGTTGCGACACTGCAAAAGCGTGGCTTTAGCTATCAACAAGTTAAGGTAGCGATTGACCAGCACCCACAAGCGCATCAACTGAAAAGTAACATTCGAATTAAGGCCGAGAAAGCCGATTTGGAAAAAGAGGTGCTCAAGTATGCTCGTAAAGGCAAGGGCCTGACCGCCATTCAGCAAGAACTTAGACAACGACAAATCGACACAAGTGAGCTGTCATCGCTCATCGACCGATTGATTAATGAAGAGCAGCTAGATTTCTATTCTTCGTGTTTAGAACAGTTGCAGAAGAAGTCCTATGACCTAAACGATCATAAAGAACGCTCCAAGGCTTACGCGATGCTAAGTCGAAAGGGGTTCTCTTCAGACGAGATCAAATTTGCATTGAGTGAAGATAACGAATAACTAAGCCGGAAAAATTTCCTATTGTAGTATGTTGGTTTGTCCTAAGTAACTATTGGACATAAATGAGTTTCGAAGAACCAAGTATTAGCAAATCACGAATTAGCATAAGTATGGAAAGTCACTAAGCTCACTGTCCAGTATTGTTTTTACACAAATCTGACATTGATGAATGCCATAAGCTATCGATATAAACATCAATATATTGTATTATTATATCCGTATTTATACTTATTAGGATTTTCTATGTTGATTCACGAATTTTCGAATAAGGACGTTACCGCTGAGCATGTAATTTTAGCTCAAGCAATACTAGCAGGGACTGCTCAAGGTGATAAAAGTAAAGCACAGCGCTTTATGATTTTTGTAAATGAGATTCCAGATGCGCCGACTGTGCAAAACCTGATTCCACGCTTTAGTCAATTTATGAAGCGCTTTAAAGCCAGCTGACATTCAGAATACGTTACACAGGGATGTGTAATTAAGATCACCAATTCCCCCCTAAACACTACCTACTTTTAAACTCTATCTGACCCTATGCTCGCTCTATATCTAGCCATTGTTGTCGGAGGACAATAGAGTTTGATCAATTTTAAAAACGTTTCTGGACATTTTCAATTTAAGGGTTGTTATCGAGACTGCCAACTTCGGATAACTTGAGTTTGGGAAAGTGAAGCAGGCGGATTCAGAGCATTGGCTGCTTATGCAGCCAAAAGATACTGCTGCTATTATGCACGAAGAAAGGGAGGTTCAAATGTGTTATAGCGACCCAACTTTAAACTAAATACTACTCGAAGTTATTCCTTTGAAAGACTTAAACTGACAGTCTCCAGCCGTTTCGTATTCCAAACCTAAGCGATCTTTAGGCTCTCTTTTTATGGTCACTCCTACCATCTCAGAAGCTTTACTTGGGCATTTACCTTTTGATTCTTTGTAAAGGTTTGCAGCGTTTTCTAGAGCTGTGACATCTGTAATTTCTATCTGCACTGCGACTTTTTCGCGCTGTTCTTCACGCTGCGCCTTTTTTACCGAATCATAAATAAAGGGGCTAGCGACAACACAAGCTCCAATCACCAATGAACCAACTATGATTGATTTATTCATTATTATTTTCCCAAATTCAAATCTAATATTGCGCTATAACGTTCGCTTAAGTGGCGAATGAATATGTGCCAAAATTTTAGCGAAGCGAAAATGGTACACATTTGTGAGTCTGTCTTGAAGTAATTGTTGTCATCATGCTAAAAAGAGCGTGAAAAGTTATTAATATCTTCCAAAAGACGATCTGCTAAATCCTGAGGTATAGTCTGAGTTACTCTAAGCGATTGAGCAATTTCACTCATTGTCTGCTCTATTTTTTTTAACTCCTGCACACTGAATCCTCTGCGTCTTAAGCGCCAGTTTATTAACCCAATATCTTTGAACAAATTCAGGTCATGATTACCTACAAAATTGTCACTGATACACGCAAGATGAAATTTGGTTAATAGGTCTTCTACTTCAATTGCTGATTGGATCACTATGCTTTGAGATTGCTGACGCCTCCAATTTACCATCGCTTGATATGCAATGATCAGTACACCTAAAGAACCAAACCCACTAAAAACCGTACTCAATTGGACTAAAAAGTTCCAGTTATCAAGTTCAGGGGAATTTGTTGCTTGCCCAGCATAAAAGCTAAGTATAAAAACGATCATAATAATGTAAATTGATTTATCAGCTTTCATCTTTCCTCAGGTAGCCATAGCCGCATTAAGGTGAGCAACGCTATCACCAAACCTAACTCATTGCACTATAAACACAAAACCCAACGATGACACCAAAAGTGACAAGCGTTGGGAATCACTCTGTGTGCTAGTTTCAGATAATTTTTAGTAGGGGAAAAACCATGAACAGGATGCGAATGAGCAAAAGGTCTAAGTGATTTTGGGGCAAAAATGAGTTATGTCACTACTCATTTTTGCCTTTTTCATTAGCATTAAAACTCAATCTATCGACCGTATTGCTCAATAATAAAGTGCTCAAAATCATCACACATTTGGTCATTCGACTTTGCATTATTCGCTAATTCAGTTGCTCCATCAACGATCGATACCTTCGCATTCAAATCCGCGACTGGTGCACGTTCTCTTGTCGACAGCTGTTTGATTTTTTGCTCCTCAATCGCCCAAGCCTCCTCTGGCGATAAGTTACACTCGTCAGCGAGATATTTGGCATTAAAACCTTCCCCAGTCAGGCTTTCGATTGTACCGTTATGGTTCACGCTATTGCCTTTATGCCAATAGTGTTTCGCCAACAAAGGCCCGATCTCTGGGTTATCTGTTAAGTAACCAAACTTGTCGGTGAAATAAGCTCGTGTTTGATACACCGCCATATGAGCCAATAGATAACCTTGGTATGAGCAAGATGCTTCATCAGACAATAAGTGAGGGATCGCCATCAGTGGACGAGGGCTGCAAGACAATCCAAGAATTGCCTTTTCACTGCTACGAGCAAGTGCCGTGATTTTTTCAGGCGTGAGGTCTTCATCAGCTAATTCGTACAGGGCTCGCTCGAAATATGGAACCACAAGAATGCTGCGTTCTTGGTAAGCTCGGAAGGGCTGTTTATTGTCGATGATGGCTTTAATTAGATCATCTGGCACAGGTTGCCCGTCCGCATTTAGAGCGTACTGTTTTAGCCAGTCAGCGTCATTTAACAAGCTGTCGCAGAACATGGATTGTGTTTCAGCATAAGCCATCGAAGTCGGCGCAAACTCTTGAGAGAAACAAGGGGCGTTCATTTTTACATTAGCAAAATGCGCCGCGTGACCACCTTCGTGAAATAGTGTGTTAATCCCATCATAGCCACTGCCTATTTGATCGGGCTTAGCGTTGCTAGTGAAATTAACTTGGGCCGCAACCCAAGCATCTTGGTCATAGAAAGAAGGGATAGGGCCATGGCAGAAGCCATTAGGGTATTTTCCTTTGCGATCAAGTAAATCGAGTTTCAATGTCGCTTGAGAGTATTCAATGTTGAGGCGACCAAAAGACTCTATCCAGCGTCTTAATGATTTTGAGAACGGAACATACGGGTCAAGGTCATTCATAACATCACCAGCGAAAGAGTAGGTGAAGTTATGAGCTTCGAGTGCACTTTTGCCTTTCTGCTTAGCTAAGTTCGCTAGGCTTTGTTGATGGCTATCACGCGTGCGTGCTTCGAAGTCATCCAGAATCGTAAACAGTTGTTCTGTCGTCATCTGTTCGGTTTTTACCACCGAGTAATCAAAGAAGGTTTTAAACCCCAGTGATTGAGCAAATTGGTTACGTTTTTTGATCAGCTCAATAAAGCCGTTAACCAGCAGCCATTGCTCTAAATCTAATAATGCTTGATGTGCAGAAAGCCTAACTTGTTCATTACCATTACTTCTAACGGCTGAACCTAAAACGGGCAGCGATCCTTCTGTTTCATCACCTGTTTCATTTACGTAAGTCATTACATGATTCTGTTTTTTCTCAAACAGTTCAGCCTCAAACTTTATGAGATCGGATTTAAGCTTCTGTGACTGCTCAGACTCAATAGCGTGAGATCTAAAGGTCGCCAACCAACCATTCAAGCCTGTCAGCGTACTCTCTTTTTCGAGAGGATCTTGAATTTCATCAATAGCAGCGAGTTGCGTTTCGATAGCAGTAATCTGTTCGGCAGAGCTTAGAAATTCCGTCCACTGAGTCTGTGCGAGTGTCGAACCATCGTGGTCGTCACTGATACCCATATATGTATCCCAAAAGAAGTCTTCTTTCGCTTTATGAGTCGCAAGATACTTTTGATTCAATTGGTTGAGATAGTTCGTTGCAGTCATGACATTCCTTGAAATTTAACCAGTAATTTCAACATTATGACACATTCATTGAATGTATTTTGTGACGATAGATATAACTGAATGCAGTCACAGCCTATCGGTTTACTTTACAGCGTATTAGGGCGTGTTGATCTTTCGTGAGTGTTTTTTGAACAGCATGGTAAAGAGTTATAATTTGCTTCGCCAAAAGTAAAACCATAACCAATACCATGCCAAGAACAATGCTAACTGATATTCGCTGGGAACTGCTACTCCAAGTTATGAAAAGTACAGGTCGTATTTACGATAAAACTGAACATCGAATGACATTTGAAGGAATACTTTATCGAATGAGAACAGGTATTCCTTGGCGAGATCTACCCTCTGAGTTCGGAGAGTGGAGTACCGTTTACAGACGATTTAATCTTTGGTCAAAGAAAGGGATTTTAGATAATCTTTTCAAAAGTTTATCTAACATGGCTGATTTTGAATGGGTATTTCTTGATGGCTCTATAGTTAGAGCACATCAGCATCGGTGTTTTTCAAGGTAGTTGTCATCATTTGCTTACTTATTAAGCAGCTTCTCTTTCTGGATTTAGGTGAACGTCACCAACAGGCGCACAATTCCTGATATCACCAGACCACCGCTCAGGCTTTCGCTGTTTTGCAGCGAGCAATACCTCTACACGACGCTTCAAGATCTCTTTATCTTTTCCATTGTGACGCTCTGAAGGCGTGACGTAATTTAGCTGACTGTGCTTGTGCTCGGTGTTGTACCAGCGTACGAAGGCTTCAACCCAACTTTGGCTACTATCGATTGTTTCAAAGCCTTTCGTTGGCCAGCTTGGCATGTACTTTACCGTGCGGAACAATGACTCAACATACGGGTTATCATCACTGACTCTTGGGCGACTATACGATGAAGTAATACCTAACTCTTCCATTTTGGCTTTGAACGTCAACGACTTCATCGGCGCACCATTATCGGAGTGAAGAACCAGAGCTTGATTGAAGCACTGCTCTCGCATCAACGTTCGTTGCAGAAGTTGTGACGCCAGCTCACCGCATTCATGCTCATACACTTCATAACCAACAATTTTTCGACTGTAGATGTCCTCAATGACATACAGGTAATAATGTTGGCCTCGAACTTTTGAAGGTAAGTAAGTGATATCCCACGTATAGACTTGGTTCGAGTCCGTCGCTGTGTAACTGGTTGGCTTCGCTTGCTTCTGTCTGCTCCGCTGACGACCTCGTTTGTGAAGTTGCCCCTGCGTACTCAACACTCGGTAGTAGCTCGACTCAGAGGCGATATACTCACCTCTATCAAGCAGTGTCGGGACGATTTGAGTTGGAGGCAAGCTTGCAAACTCAGAGCGGTTACACACCTCGATTATCGCATCACGCTCTTCCTGCGACAGCTTGTTAGCAGGCTCAGGTCTGAGGCATATTGGCCTTTTGTCAGCTTGAACTTCACCTTGCTGATACCAGCGACGATACGTTCTCAAGTCGATTTGAACTTCATGGCAAGCTGGCTCTAAACGACACCCGCATTGCTTCGCTTCAAGGATAAGAGTCACTATGGTCTGCCTTTCATCGGTTGAGGTTAGTCGTCCTCTGGCTCTTCCCCGTAAAAGGCTCTCAGCTTTTTTCTTAGTACCAAGAGAGCGGCCGTTTCAGCGAGTGCTTTTTCTTTGAGTCGTAAATCTTTCTTCAACTCTTTGATTTCAAGTTTGTCAGCTTTAGCCTGCTTCTTTGCTTCAGCTTCCTGCTCTTTACTCGACTTAAACCCTTGCATACATTCGCTGCGCCAGCTTTGGATTTGCTCTGGGAAAAGACCTTTTTCACGACAATATTGGCTGAGTTCACTTTCTGTCATTGAGTAGGTTTCAGCGACAATGGCAAGTTTAGTTTGAGCTGACCACTGCTCTGATGAAGTGTTGCTATTTGGCACGGCGGCTCCTGAACGTCTGAGTTACTGGCGCCAATGATACAGGGTCGCAGTGCTAATTCCTTCCTCTTCCGACACTTCTTTAACTGACATTGAATAGGGAGGTAATAGCTTCTTCAATATAGCTTCTTTTCTTTCTACTGAGATACGAGACACAATTACTCTTTATCGCCCAAACTGGTTAAATTTTAACAGTGACATCTACCCTGCCAGATAGGGGCATAGTACAGGTGCAGCTACTGAAAGTTCAGAGCAAATAGGAAAAAGTCGCGGGGGCAACTCAACCAAAATTCACTTAGCCGTAGATAGTGGTGGCCTGCCGATTTGCTTTGATTTATCAGAGGGACAACGCCACGATATAGTGCATGCCGAAAGCTTAGTTGAGCAACTCGATGAAGTTAATACCATCGTTTGTGATAAAGGATATGACAGCGAACCTTTCCGTACTTTTGTTAAGGAACGTGGCGGAGAAACGGTAATTGCTAAACGCAATTACGGACAAGATATAGACAAAGACAGTATGGATTGGTGTTTATACAAGTATCGTCACTTGGTCGAAAATGCCTTTGGGAGAATTAAGCATTATCGAGCTATTTCAAGTAGATATGACAAGCTAGAAAGGAATTATGCCAGCATGTTATCGCTGGCATTCATGTTAATGTGGCTACCGATGTATTGTTGAACGCGAAATGCACAGCAAAGATCAACACGCCCTAGTGATAATTAATTAACTGTTAATGGTTTGTTGTTTGCTAGTATTAACTAAAGAGAGTGTGCTGATTTCTCCGGCTTTTTATTGAGTAAATTGATGTTCTCAAGGTCAGCGTTTTTGTAAGGAAGAGGTTTAGGATGGATCCTATTTTATATATCGAAGTTGGTGGTGTTGTGTGGCAAGTATTCCCTGATGGGACTTGGCTTCAATTACCTGCTACGCAGCCAAAAGTTGAAGGCGTGCAAGTCGTCAGCATTGAACCTCAGAATTTACAAGAGGCTCAGCCCCTAACCGAACCACAAATCGCCGCAGTTGAACAACAGTTGGAAAAGGTGGTCACCGAACTCGTCAACAACATTGAAAGCGCACCTCAACAGCCTAACTCAGTAAATGACCAACCTAGTTCCAGCGCCTCTTTTATTGTTTATGTTCGTTCCACCTTAGATGAAACGCTCGCTGAGGCGGGTTTTGATACGCGTCCTGCAGAATATGCCGACGAAGATACAACCTCGAATGAGGGTAACCTTGATATTCTGTTACCTAGTGCACTATTAACCGTTGATATTTTGGATGGTGGAGACGGTTACGAAAATCAGTTTGAAGTACCAAGTGTCACGATTACGGGCACGGCAGTGGATGTTCGAGACGGGCGTACCATTGTTCTGACCATCACTGATGTTAACGGAAACACAGTAACCACCACAGCCATCACAAGCGATGAAACGTATGTCGTCAATGGCGTCGACCTCTCTTCATTGGAGGAGGGGGATCTTCAAGTCGATGCTGTCATTGCTGATGATTTTGGCAATAGCATTGCAGCTAACGATTCCACAATCAAAGACACATTAGCCAACATTGAGGTTGACTTCGATGGCTTTGGTGATGAGTTTTACAATCAATTTGAAATATCGAATGGGGTGCTAGTTGGTACGATTGCCAATGTAGAAGATGGGCAAACCATCAACATTTCAATTACCGATAGCCAAGGAACGATACAAGAATACACAACGGAAGTATCCGGCGGAACTTGGACTCTGACTCTTCAAGACTACTCAAGCTTTGCAGAAGGTGAGCTAACCGTTGTTGCCAATACTATCGATATTGCTGGAAACCCTACAACAGCGACCGACACGATCGTGAAAGATACGCTAGCGGACATCACCGCTGCGGTTGATGATGGTGGCGACGGTGTCCTCAATAGCTTCGAAATTCAGTCGGCTAAATTCTTTGGTACGGTACAGAACGTAGAAGATGGCCAAACGGTCAATATTCGTATTTCTGACAGCACAACGAATGTCATTGTTCTGACGGCAACTGTGATTGATGGTGCTTGGTCAGTTGAAGGCGTGGATCTAACCAGCTTTTCCGATGGTGGCATTCAAATTGAGGCTGACACTGTTGACGTTGCCGGTAACCCTGCTTCTGCAATAAATAGCGCAGGGCAAATTGTTATTGATACTGTTTCGCCTGTTATAGACATTGATACGCTAGACGGTTTTAGTATTTTGGCATTTCGTGGCGGCCAACTTACAACCATGCAAGGCACAACCAATGTTGCCGAAGGTCTTCCTGTTTATATTGAAGTTAATGATGGCTCTCAGACTCTTGTGTTTGAGGGTGTTGTTGATGCATCAGGTAATTGGGTTGTTGAAAATATAGATGTCTCGTCCCTAAACTTGGCGTCAGAATGGACGGTTGATGCCAAAGTTTTCAATACGGTAGGCAATCAAGCTATCGATGATATGCCAAGCATTATACTGCCCGAGTCGGTTGTGTTCTCAGAAACTGTTGTCGGGATTTTTGGAAATCAAACTCAGACCTCTGATATTCGCATCGATTATGCGGACTTCTCTTTTAGCGATGATCAAAGCATCGCAGAGTCACTAACTTCTCAAACCCTATCGATAACCGTTGCTGTATCGGCTGATAAACAAAGCCTCATTGGCACACGAAGCGATGGGCAAAAAGTATTCGATGCGTCAATTTCCGGCAGCAACGTAAATATCAATTTTTATAAGGCGATTGATCAGGAAGCTGGGTTAGATTCAATTCTGACGGCTTTGCTCATCGAAGGTTTGCAAACCGATGCTGATGGTACAACGGAGTTAGTGATAGGACGTTTACCTATTGTCATCAAAGATTCTGAACCTCTGGTTTTTGATGAGTCTTATCAAATGATCGAGGGTGAGATTGCGTCAGGGAACGTGTTGAATAACGACATCGATTTGGATACTCAACTTACGATAAAAAGTGTTGAAGTTGATGGTACGACCAAGACGATTGTTGGTGGCTCTCCGGTTTCATTTGCTACTAGCGAAGGCACCTTGACCGTATTTGCGAATGGCCACTGGACGTTCGTCGCCAACAGGAATTTGGACCACACAGTTGATCAGAACATCACCTTCAACTATGTTGCTGGCGACATCAGTAATGATTTCGGAAACGGCACTGCGGTCATTGATATTTTTGATGGTGATGCAGGGCTAGTTGTTGATGGGACAACGACCAGCTCTGAAGGTGATGTGTCTGATGGAATTCAAACTGTAGTCGGCCAGTTTACCGTTTCCGCTGGATCAGATAATCCAGATCCCGCTTCTATTGTATTTAATGCTAATACTCTGGTGCAGTTAGACGCCTTGGGCTTGACGACCGGAGATGAGAACTTTCCTCTAACCTACACGTTAGCGAATGATGGTAAAACGATTACCGCACAAGCAAATGGTGAAACGATATTCACGCTAACGTTGAGTGCAGTCGCTAGTGGTATCGATGTTCTAGCAGATGTCACATTAGTGTTAGAACAGCCTATCAACCACCTGTTCAGCAACGACTCCATCACCCTGCCACTTATTATTGATGGAACGGATTTAGATGGCACTTCTTTAAAACAAGGGCAATTCGACTGGATCATCCAGGATGGAGCCGACCCAATATTAACTTCAACTAGCAATGCTGCTGTGGACGAATCAGATCTTATTCACGGCAGTGTTTCAGATACTGGCACTTTCAATCTCAACGTCGGAAGTGACTTTGTTGAGTCTGTATTTTTTGATGTTGGAGATCAGCCGCAGTTGTTTAGTGGGGGTGTACAGATCATCTATGTGGTCTCTGCAGACGGAAATGAACTTACTGGTTATGTTGGCTCTGAAAGTGCTGAAAATAAAGCGTTCACCTTGAGCTTTACCTCTCTGTCAGGTGAGACCGATACTGATGTCACTTACACCTTTGAACTATTCAAGGGCCTCGACCAAACGAATAGAACCGACCAAATTCCTTTTGTCATCACAGCAAAAGATGATGACAACGATGAAACTCAATTAACCTTGAACGTCTCGATTACGGATGGTGGGGAGCCTACGATTGGCTCTGGCATGGTCGAGTTGAGTGAAAACCCTGTTGCTGATACAACCCCGTCTGGTGTTGGAACAACAGCGAGTACAAGCTTAGCCGTGAGTGCGGGCAACGATCCACTCGTGTTCTTGGGGTTAGATGTGACAACTGGCCAAGCCGTTCTTGATAGTGACGGTGAGGCGGTGACACGTAATGGTGAAGCATTGTCTTGGCGAGATAATGGGGATGGAACGTTTGATGCGGTATTGTCGAATGGCGATGCTGTTTTCCAAGTGAGACTTCCTGAAGATTTTAGCTTAGAAGCCAATGGTTCCACGAATGTCACGGTTGAGATTGATTTGTACCAGTCAATAGACCACGGAACCGGTGTGAAGGACACAGAGCTGTCGATTCCAGCCTCAATCGTCACCATCGATTCAGACGGTTCACGAGATACACAAGAATCTGATATTAAGATTTACGATGGTGCAAACCCTAAAATTACTGTTATCGGAAGCATTTCTGTTGATGAAGACGGTCTGCTTGGAGACAGCGAACAGGTTGGTGTTGAAGATTCTAGCCCTTCGTTAGGAATCATCGAAGGTTCCGATGATGTTGTCTCTGTGACGGTCGACACCGCTGCGTTTGATGCACTTTCATATTCGAGTGCAGGGAAAGACATTTCACTGCAAGCTGTCGATTCTGATGGTTGGTATTACGGTCAAGATTCTGATGGAAACAATATATTTAGGATTCGTTTTAATACTGACGGGACAGCAGAGTTCGACCTTTATGCACCTCTCGATCACGCCAATGCTGATGGAGAGAATAATCTAGCCCTCAATTTTGAATTGGTGGTCAACGATGCGGACGGCGATAGCTCTGATCCGGCAATTTATTCTGTCAACGTAACAGATGCTGTCCCAGTTGCGCGTTCAGGGGCAATTGAAATGGTTGAGGGTGATGACCTTAATGGACAATTTCTAACAGAAAAATTCGCAGGTGCCGATGGCGCAACCATTGTAAGTTTTGACTATCGCGGTACTACCTATACCTTTGATAACGCAGGCACTCCTATCACGATTAATCTAATTAATGATTATGATGGTGGGTCTACTTACGGTCAGTTTACGCTTTCTTCAGATGGTAGCTACCAGCTGACTACAAATCCCAATGTATCAACAAACCCTGCAGATCCTAAGATCGTCGATGACATCGATTATCTGGTGCGAGATGCGGACGGTGATAAAGTTACCAGTACTGCTGAGCTTATTCTGGATGATAACGAAGGTTTTATTCGTTATGAAGATTCTGAAACCACAGAAGACAATGACGCGATTATCGTTGTAAGTGTGGCAACCGGCGATGTCGACCAAAGCGAAACCGTTACTGCTATCGAGTTCTCAGAAGCATCGCTAAACGGTGGTAGCTTGTACCTTGATGGGGTGTTGCTTCAAGTTGTAGACGGCAAGGTCACCTTGTCTGGAAGTCAATTGGCAGCGATTGATAGTCAGTTCACTGGGCCTAATGGACAGTTGACTTATCGTCCCGCGCTTCATGAATCCAATACCACCTCAACGGTTATCCTAGCGATCAACGCAATCATTAGCACTGATACGGATCCTAAAGAACTGACGGCTGATGTTGCAGTGTCTGTTTTACCGGTGGCTGATGCACCGGATTGGTCGGCTTCCGTATTCTCCTATCATTCAGTAGAAGATGACTCAGACCCAGTCAGTTTGGACATAACAGCTCAGCTGGTGGATCAAGATACGTCAGAAACATTGAGCTACCAGATTAGTGGGATTCCTGACGGCTTGAATTTGACGTTAAATGGCAACGCAGTCAAAGAAGGGAAATCTTACACACAGGCTCAGATTGATAAAATGGAAATCAGGGCTGACGACAACCTAGCGGGTCGCTTTGAGTTTGAGATTACTGCGGTTGCAACAGAGTCTGGCAATTCATTCGCTGACCCAGATGATAAAACGGCAAGTATTGTACATACCGTTACTGTCGATATTTCACCTGATGCTGATACTCCTCATGTGTCTGTTAAAGACTACAAGGGACTAGAGGATGAAGCTATTTACCTCAAAGACGTTATTGAAGGCGCTTTGGCGGACACCGATGGTTCTGAATCGTTAAGTTATATTATCCAAGTTCAAGATGGCTGGTCTGTTGAAGGTGATGGTACCGCAAAGATAGGCAATAACTCCTATTCAGTCACTGCCGAAGCTATCGCCAATGGTGTTGCTTATATTCAGCCTAAAGAAGACATCAGTTCCTTTACTGAAGATCTGTCAATAGACGTAACAGCAATAGCGACTGAGTCGACGATCGATTCACTTATTCCTATCAATGGGCAAGCGTCAAGTGATACAAAAACCATCAATATCTTTTTGAAAGGTGTTGTGGATGAACCTATCGTGGTAGACGGTGGTAATGGTCATTGGCAATACGACAGTGACAGTAAAGTCATCAGCAACCAATCGGTCTTGAATGAAGATGGGTTAATACAGCTCGACTTCCTCATACAAACGACGGATGACGATGTTTCAGAAGAGATCAACATACTGCTTACTAACATTCCTGAAGGCACTTTGCTGGTGGATGCGTTGGGTGAACCAGTATCGCTGACGATTGCGTATGTTGATGATGTGACAGGGCCCGTATTCCAAGTCTCTAACGCTCAACTGGATGATCTGTATCTCAAGCCAGTTCTTGATTTTAGTGGTGAATTAGAACTCACCGTTATTGCTATCTCAACTGAGCCCGATGGTGATTCGGGCGAGTTTCCTATGACACTTAAAGTAGAGCTAGCGCCGGTCGTTGATCAAGAAGACGGTCAAGTGGTCAGTACTCAAGGCATCGAAGACAGTCAAATCGGCCTGAACCTTGAACCTTCAGTGAATCAGGATATTGATGGCAGCGAATCCTTGACGGGATATGTCATTGATAGCCTACCTGCAGATCTCACTCTTTATTTTGATGGGAGTGTTATTCAGGTCCCAGCTTCAGGCTTAGATTTGGATACTCTACTGGACTCAACAACGCCAACGCTTTCGGATCTTCTAAGCAGCGGCAGGCTTTCTGTTACAGCGACAGAAGATTTAAGCGGAACATTCTCAATTCCTATCACCTATGAAGTCACGGATACCTCTCCAACTGGTGCAACGGATATTAAATATATTACTGGTTCTATTAGCGTGACTGTAGATGCTCGTGTCGAGCTAGATACTCGATTAGAAGGCTCTACAGAGCTGTTACAGAGTACAGACGGCTCGCCTGTTGATATCTCTAACGCCGTGACGTTCGTCGACGCGGATATCGATGGGTCAGAGTACCTAGATTATATTTTGATCGAGATTCCCGACGGCTATTCGTTGATTGTTGAGCACCCTAATGGTGCTGCGCAAGATAGCTCTGGGAATTGGATCATATCGGCGGATGGGCTAACGAGTGACTCTTTCCAAGAGCTCGCAGCGTACATTTTAGATAATGCGACGATTTCCAGCCCAAGTGATACTCCGGTACTGGATATTGTGGTTCGTGCTCGTGTGATTGATGGTGAAGATGCGAGATATATTGATGCGACTTTCCCGCTGCAAATTACTGGTCATGACGGCGGTGGCGGTTCTTGTGACCCTGTTGGCCCACCAAGCCCGATTCAACCCGATGGCGAAATTAAAACACCTGAAGGGGAAGATATTGATCTCACTGGCTTGCTAAACACCGATGTTGGCAGTGATCCAGACAATGAAATCTCTTTCTATATTCCTGCCGATTCTCTTCCTGAAGGCGTCGAGATTTCGGGTGATGGTGTTATTGCGGAATATGACGCGGCTGGCGAAGTAGTTGGTTACTCGATCACTGCAGATGGACTCTCGAAACTAACGTTAACGGGCTTGGATGAAGATTTTGCAGGGTGTATTGATTTCACCATAGAGACAATTGAGACCTCACCATGTAGCGGTGATACGGTGACGACGGCCCAAACCATTAGTATCCAAGTTCTGCCTGTGGTCGATGACATTACGGTTGAAGCCGACTCCACAACCATTCAAGAAGACATCGCGACAGACCTTAACCTTGAACTGGTTCTTGGTGATAGCGTTGAAGATGGACAATTAATCACTGGTGAAGGCAATAGCGCTACCGGTAAAGAAACCGTTAACTCTCTAACTGTGAGTATTTCGAATGGAGCGACCTTGTCTGAAACTCCAACTGACACCGGGTTGTTAGTTGATAATGGCAATGGTACTTGGACGGTAACGGATCCTAGCCGCTTGAGTGATGTGTTGGTAACACCACCTGAACATTACAGCGGCGATATCACCTTCACGGTAACTGCAAATATTACCGATGAAGCGGATTGTGTCGTTGAAACGGATACGCAAGATAAAACGACCGTAGTCACGATCACCGTTGAGCCAGTCGCTGATGCGGCGAACTTGGTGACAGAGGATATAGTCGGCGACGAGGATAACTACATTTCATTGTCATCACTTAGCGCAGAGCTCATTGACCAAGATGGTTCTGAAAACATGTCGCTTTCGTTAAACGGAGTTCCTGAAGGCGCAGTTGTCGCGATTAAAATCGGAGACAACTATGAGTTGGTTCCAAACAATGGTGCTGATGGCGGTACCTTCGATGGAAACCCTACCTATGAGTGGCAGTTAGATCCAAGTCAGTTATCTAATCTAGTCATTCTGCCACCAAGAGACTTTAGTGGTGACATTAATCTGTCTCTAGAGGCGATTACTCAAGAAATTGGTACGACGGATATCCGTTATACACAATCTGAATTTACTGTAGGTGTTAACCCTATAGGTGACAAAGTTGAGTTCTTCGATTTACCTGAACAGCTCACTGGAAGTGAAGATGATGGCATCGTGATTCCTCTTGATGCCAATAGCTTTGAAACTAACAGTGATGAGTTTTTAGCAATTACGGTAACAGTGAATGGAACTTCGGACCCATCAGGGTTAGTTGGGTTAGACCGAATTCGAATTGGATCAGAAACCAGTTCTTTCACCAGTGTTGGTGGCATCATACAGGCGACGATCCTCGTTAAATCAAGTTCTGTTGATGAGCTCGAATTCTTTGCAGGCGATGCGTTTGGTAACCTCGATATTACGATTACCGGCCGAACGGTTGATCAAAATACGGTACTCGGTGAGTTAGTGGTCGACACGGGTGACCCGAGCTCGCAAGACATGACGCTTATTATCACACCAGAGCCTGATGCACCGTTATTGAGCGTTGAATACTCTTCGATCGTGGCAGAAGCAAGTGGCACGATTCCTCTTGGTTTAGATCTTTCTCTTGTAAACCCTGCTGATTCAGAAGTGGGCTTCATTACAATTTATGATATTCCCGCAGGTTTGACGTTCTCACATGGCTCTATGGTCGATGGTCAATATGTGGTGGACTTGGCAGATGTACCGAATCTAGCGATTACGGGTGGCTATGATGGCGTTGACCCATTTGAAATTACCATCGAACCTTCTGCTGAAATAGGCAACAACCAAGCGGTAGGATTACCTCAAACGGTATCGGTTGAATTTGTTGTTGAAGGGGATTCTACGATTACCGCGACAGATGATAACGACCTGCTGATTGGCGGGACGGGCTCAGATAATTTTGTGTTCGCCTCTTCAGGCTTAGGGAGTGCAGAAGCACCAAGCTACGATGTGATTCAAGATTTTGATGCGTCTCCAGATACTGATGCAATTGACCTCTCGGGTATTTTGGGAAGCCTAGGGCTTAATACAGGGCTAGGGGCAACACAATATCTAGATTTAGAAGAATCTGGTGAAGGCGTGACCATTTCTATTAAACCTAATGGCGACGAAGACGTTCAACAAAACATCTTAATAGCCGATGTCACGTACGACGATCTGTATCAAGGTGACAGTAGCAGTGCATTAGAAGCACAAATTTTACAAAAAATGATAGAAGACAATAATTTAACGCTGTAAGTTGGATGTACAGTCTATAAAAGGAAGTTTAGATTGGTAGAACAAAAAGACAGCTGGCTAGGTTGTGTTGAATGGTTATGTGAGCATTTTAATGTTCGCAGCCATCCTTCCAAAATAGTGTCTGGCCTACCTTTAAATGAAGGAAGGCTCAATGAATCCCTTTTCCCAAGAGCCATTGAGAAATCGGGGTTAACGCTGAGCCACGTTAAAAAAGAATTACTGACTCAATGTCAGTTCCCCGTTGTTGCTGTTAATTCCGCGACAGGGAGTCCCGTTGTCGTCACTCAAGGCTCCGGTGGCGACTTTCAAGTATTGGATTGTGAAAACAACTCAAGCCAAGAAACATCGTTAAAAGACTTGGTTGCTCAAGTGGAATCGTATGTGTGGCAAGTGGGTGCTCAAGCGCTTGATGATGCGCGTGTTCAATCCCATGAACGTAGCGAGAATAAGTCCAACACCCGTTGGTTATGGCGTGTCGTCAAGGAAGTGAAACCTTGGTATCGAGACCTGTTTATCGCTTCATTCTTGATCAACTTGCTCGCGCTAGTCGTGCCTCTTTTTACCATGAATGTGTACGACCGTGTTGTACCAAACCAAGCGTTTAACACGCTTTGGGTGTTGGCGGCAGGCGTTGGTATTGTCGTTATTTTTGATTGGGTGTTGAGAAGCTCACGAAGCTCTGTGACTGACATGGCTGGGCGCTATATTGATAACAAGTTGTCTTCTCAACTGTTCTCTAAAGTCCTTGGTATGAAGCTGGAAAATCGACCTCAGTCGGTAGGCGCATTTGCCAGACAGCTTCAAGACTTCGATAGCGTGAAAGATTTCTTCACTTCTATCTCGTTAGTCACTTTAGTCGATCTGCCATTCACTTTGTTATTCCTACTGCTTATCGGCTGGCTTGGTGGCGCGATGATGTTCATCCCTGTCGCGATCATGTTGGTCTTGATCGTGCTGAGCATTGCGATGAAAGGCAAAGTTGAGAAAACATTCGATGAAACCGCACGTCTCTCGACACAAAGACAAGCACAGCTGTTTGATTGCTTAACAACCCTTCCGGATATCAAGCAAAATAATGCTGAGGGAATCACTCAGAAACGTTGGGAACAGACGATTTCGTCGCTTTCTCAATGGCAGACTCAATCTCGTCATTACTCCAATATCGTGACGCACTCTATTCAGTCCAGTCAGCAGATCGTTACCATCACTCTGATCATCTTCGGCGTGTATCAGATCTCTGAAGGCTTGCTGAGTATGGGTGGTTTGATAGCCGTTGTGATGTTGAGTGGGCGCGCTGCAAGTTCGGTGAACCAGCTTTCTCTTCTATTGCTGAGGTTCCAGCAAACACGTTCGGCCGTTGAAGGGCTGAATCAGATTATGGAGCTACCTCAGGAAGAGTCCAAACACCAAGTTATCGACAAAGGAGACTTTGATGGTGGGGTTAGGTTAGATGAAGTGACGTTTACTTATCCAGAGACTCAAAGCCCTGCATTAAAGGAGATTTCCCTAGAGATCAAACCGGGTGAGCGAGTTGGTCTTGTCGGTGCGGCAGGCGCGGGTAAAACAACTCTACTATCGATTGTTGCGCGCCAGTATTTGCCAACAACAGGACAAGCTTTCTATCAAGAAATCGATGGGCAATTATGGCCAACCAGCGTTCTGCGTAGTGGCATGGGTTGGGTAGGGCAAACCACTAATCTTATTTTTGGCAGTGTTTACGACAACGTTACGCTTGGTGCGACCAACGTTGATGAAGAAAAGCTAAGACAAGCTCTTCAACAGTCGGGTTTGAATGGTTACATGGGGCGCCTAAGCAATGGCCTTGAAACACCTGTCGGTGAGGGTGGTCGGTTACTTTCTGGTGGTCAGCGCCAAGCCGTTGCCATTGCGAGAGCTCTGTATCGTTGTCCAAAGTTATTGATCATGGATGAGCCCACCAGCGCGCTAGATAATCAGGCCGAGATTCAGTTCTTTAATGCACTTCAAAGTATGCCGAGAGAAACCTCAATGCTAATCAGCTCCCATAAGTCTTCATTCTTGATGATGTGTGATCGAGTGATTGTATTGGATAAAGGTCAAATCGTGGCAGAAGGTGAACCTAAAGAAATTCTCTCTTTACAGAAGAAAAGTGTACCTAAAGGTACGAGCCGGTTTAAGACGGTATCTGTGGTGAAGGGAGGTCGTCATGAGTAATGATATTCAATGGACCAACAACCACTTAGCATTCCGCTCTCGAAAGCTGATTTGGTTGAGTGCTCTACTCATTGTATCAATTATCGGTTGGGCTACGTGGGCAACATTAGAAGAAGTCGTGATCGGTGAAGGTAAAGTCGTTCCAAGTCTTTCGGTGCAAACCATTCAGAGCTTAGAAGGTGGACTGGTTCAAGAGATCATGGTGCGACAAGGCCAATCTGTAGTGAAGGGGCAACCTCTAGCTAAGTTAGAAGACACACGTTTTAAGGCGGCGTTTTTAGAGTCGGCTCAACAAGCGGATACCTTGCTTGCTCAGCAATTAAGATTAAAGGCTGAGCTGTCGACGGTCGTTTTAAATAACGATGCGAAAGAGTGGTATGAGCGAGTGGTCTTGGTGCCTCAAGATATTGCGGTTGATGTATCAAGCCACCCTGCGTTAATGAATGCCAAGGCGAACTACCGAGAACGTTTAGGACAGTTGAAGTCTGAACTGGAAGAGGCGGCACTTCGTATCGAGCAACAAGACCAAGCTCGTGTCGATACGTTTAACAATATCCAGACTCTTGAAAGCAGCCTCGAGATTGTGATTCGTGAGCGCAACATGCTGAAAGACGTGGTAGCGAGCGGTGCTGTTGCGGAAGTTGAGCTACTTAAACTCAACCGTGATGTAGTCAAACTCAAAGGTGATATTGCTAGCTCAAAAGTAGCAGCGCAGAAGCAGATAGCTGCCTACTCAGAGTCGATAGCGGATCATCGAAGTATCGCTTTAGATTTTCGTACCAAAGTGCAAGGCCAGTTGAATGAAGTGGCGAGCAAGATAGCGCAGCTGAACGAAAGCCAGCAGGCGATTGCCGACCAACTCAAGCGTACTGAAATTGTCGCGCCCGTTGATGGCACAGTCAAAGAGATCTTTGTGCGTACCATTGGTGGTGTAGTTCGTCCCGGCGAGCCGATCATTGAGATCATTCCATCAAACAGTGACCTGATTGTTGAAGCGAGAATCTCTCCGCAAGATATTGCGTTTGTTCATAACGGGTTAGGTGCAACAGTGAAATTCACGGCCTACGATTTCGTCATTTATGGCGGACTTAAAGGCGAGGTGATTTACGTGAGTGCCGACGCCTTACAAACGGAAGACGGAAACGCCTATTATCGTGCCCATATTCAGTTAAACGAAGACCAGCAACAAAACTCTGCCTTTAGCATTATCCCAGGGATGCAAGTCGCGGTCGATATATTAACCGGAGAGAAAACAGTATTGAGTTATTGGTTAAAACCTATTTTACGAGCTAAGGAAAACTCACTTCGTGAACGATGAAGTGGGTTAAAGCATAAATATAAAAGGAAGTGTAATGCATTCAAAATTCTTACTCTCTTCTTGCTTGCTAATGAGTGGGCTGTCTCAAGCAGCTTCATTAGAAGAGTCCGTGGCCTTTGCCATCGACTATAGCCCAGAGATATTGGCGCAATACTCCCGATACCAATCGGTGGTCAGAGACGGAGACGCGGCGAGTGGTTTGTATATGCCGCAAGTGAACTTGTACGCGGCAGCAGGTTATGAAGAAACGCGCTACAACAGTGGTAGCAAACTTGATACCGATGATCGAGGCCTAACGAGAACGGAAATTGGCGTTAAAGTATCCCAGTTACTATTTGATGGTTTTAAAACCACATCGAATGTCGATCGACTGACGTTCGAAGCAGAAGCTGAGCGTCTAACTCTGATTTCGCGAGCTGAAAACGTATCGTTAGATGTGGTGAGAAATTACCTCGATATCCTAAAAGCAGAGACGCTACTTGAATTGTCTAAGCGTAATGTAAAAGAGCACCAAGAGATCTATCAAGATATCCAAGATAAAAAGAGCAAAGGCTTGAGTAGCAACTCGGATCTGGCTCAAATCTCCGCCCGTGTCGCGACCGCGCAGTCTTCACTTATCGCCGCTCAGAACAACCTGTTTGATTTGCAAACTCAGTATCTACGCTTGGTTGGCAAACCTGCGGTGAACTTGGTTTACCCCCGGTTTGATTACGCTCTATTACCAAGCTCAGCACAGGTCGCACTTGAACAAGCTGTCGAGAATCACCCTGAAATCAAAGCCTCTTTGCTTGATATCGACGCGGCTCGTAAAGAGATGCGCCGCGAGAAAGGGGATTACTACCCAGAACTAAAACTTGAGCTTCATGCCAATAAGAATGACAACGTATCTAACCCGCCAGGCGGTGTCGATGAAGATGCACGTATCATGTTGACGATGGATTATGACCTGTTTAATGGCTTCTCTACCGACTCCAGGGTTGAATCGTCAGCTTGGCGAGTGGAAGAGGCAAGGGCGATCCGATTACGAACAGAGCGTGAGGTTCGAGAAGGTACACAACTGGCTTGGAACGCTTACAAAATGCTTGAGCAGCAAAAATCCTTACTTCAACAGAATGTTGATGCAGCGAAAATTGCAGAGCTTGGCTATATCCAGCAATTCAATGTTGGCAGACGAAGCCTTCTTGATGTACTGGATGCAAAAGTAGAAGTGTTTTTGGCTCGAAGAAACTTCATCAGCACTGAATATGATCAAACGTTAGCGGCTTATCGAGTGTTAAATGCGATGGGTATGTTGACGTATGCGTTGAGGATTGAACATCCAGAAGAGTGGCAAGGGGAGAATAAGTAATGAGATATTTTAAACTAGCGCTACTTAGCTCTATCTTGCTAATGGGATGTGCAGAAACGCCTGATACGACAATGACACGCCACCAAATTGATGACTTAGCGGATAATGACCGAGATGGTGTGATTAACCAGCGAGATCTATGTGCCGATACGCCAGAAGGTGTAACGGTAGACATTAAAGGGTGTGCCAATTGGAAAATTGTCGAAGACGTTGAAGTATTAAGTGTGGCATTTGATTTTGATAAGTATGACCTTAAACCTGATCATACCGCTGTATTAAATGAGTTGGTGCGTTTACTAGGAGAGCAGCCTGATGCTTCGGTTACCTTGGTCGGAGATACCAGTGCTGAAGGTACAAACGTGTATAACAAAGCATTGGCCAAGAAAAGAACGGGCGTGATTCGAGACGCATTGATTGATAGAGGCATCAATGGTGAGCGAATCTTTGAACAAGAGTTTACTCAGATAACCAGCTTAACTCAGCATCTTCACAAGCGTAAGCGTAGAACGATCGCGGTGATTAAAACAGAAAGCATGGAAGTGAACCCATCTTGGAACATCTTCACTTCAGAAATGCAGCTCGATAGTAATAGCGATGTTGAGTCTAAAACGTCGATTGATCCAGTAGGAGGCCAGTAATGAAATGTCTAGCTAATAAATCGGGCTTGCTGCTTGCTGCTGTACCTGCGTTGTTCTCTGTATCGACATTTGCGAATGATGCCAGTGACATTGGTTTGGTCGCGATTGAGCCGAATATGCAGGGGCTTGTAGAAGATCTGCTTAAGAGCCAAGAGATCGACTTAGAAATCTTGTTGAGTGACAGCGTCCCAGAACAGATGATCATGCAGCGCTCGCGTGTTGGTATCACTTCCAAAAAGTGGACTGACAAAGAGATGGCAAGGTTTGATATGCGTTACGGTTATAGGCCAACAGAGCTGATGTTTACCGCTGACGTGATTGCGATTCTAGCCAATGAAAATAACCCTGCGACATCAATCACCGTCGCTGAATTAATTGATGTGTTTGGTTGTTCTAACGATCCTAAACATCCAAAATGGTCAGCAAGTAGTGATATTCGTAACGGTGAAAGCCTAGATACTCATATGTTGCCCTTTGCCATTGATCACAACCTGAAAGGCCATACTACCTTTTCAAGTTGGGTCGAATGTGGAACAGAAGGAGAATATGCCCATACTCAGTTCTTAGCGGATTTACCTGATCTGATTAATAAGATTGAAGACGAAGATGCCGCCATTGGTTACACCGTTTACTCAGATCAGATCTCTGATGTGAAATGGTTGAGCGTGGTTGATAACCTAGGTGTGAACTACGACCTAAACAAAGAAACGATCCTCTCTGGTCGTTACCCGTTAGCAACGGTTTATTACATGTACTTGAATATTCCAGCGCATCGCAAAGGCTTTACGGAACAAGAGGAGTTCTTTGTTGGGCTTACCTTGTCACAAGATCATCAAGTCGTTTTGAACCAATACGGCTTCATCAGCTTGCCGCCAGAAGCTATTCAACGTAACAAAGTCAGATTGTCGCTTGAAGAGCCTGCTATTGAAGGTGGCTACAAGTAATGGGTATGTCATGTTGTAAATGTTGTGGGAGAGTGATATTCTCTCTTTCGTAATGGTTCTCAACGTGACGGATTACGTTATTCGGTGATGAAATTATCTAGCGGGCATGTATGCCCGTTTTTTTTCGCCTAAAATTTGCGACTCGAGCAGTTGTTTGTCGTTTGGTCACGTATAATGGACACTTCATATAGCGCTAAATAAGCCCAGTCGATGAAAATCTTTCAAGTTCTAATCTTGCCTCTAATGCTGTCCCTCAATGCTATTTCATTTTCAGCGCAAGCAACCGAAAGCTGGTGGCTAAGAACAGTATTTAACAGCAGCCCAAGTCTGCCGAATTCTCAAAACTATATTAATGATATCGAGTTGATGGATTGTGGTGAGATCGAAGGTACTTTGTTGTGCAGTGACTTAACCCAATATTACGACCTGGATGTGTATGTTGAACTGGAGTTGGGGGACTCAAGTGTCGAAACGGTTCGCTTAAACCTGCCATATTCGGACCTAAGTTACACAAAGCTTCAGGCATACCTTCGCCAAGATGGCTTTGCTCTCAGTTCAATTCGTATTGGTGAAGATGAATTCGATGTTACAGCTCAACTCGAACAAGATCGAAATGAAGGTGTTGGTTTCGATAAGGTGGATAAACAGCTGGTCGAATTCATCAACGCGCCTCACGGTTCAGCAGAGCAACTGAGTGTGTGGAATGTGCCTAGCTTATCTTCTTCTAGCTCTACTTCTCCTTGGATTCAGTTACAGAGTGATGGTGACAACTTAACGGTTGAACTTAATCGTTTTTAATTGCTCAAATTTATAGATAGTTTCGTTATTTATTAGGTTAAACAAGCCTTTCAGGAGAACGGCTCGCGGGCAGACAGCAAGTTATAATTCATTTAAGTGTTCGTTTTTCTGCGGCTCTCACATTTTTAATAAGCGTTTAGCTTTGCCATTTGTTATACGTTGAGCCTTCGGTAAAACGAGCTTAGGATACGTTCAGTATTGATAAAGGAGACAACCCATGGTTGCAAGAGTAACGATAGCGCCACAAGGCCCAGAACTTTCTGAGCTGGTGCAAGGATACTGGCGTACAGCAGAGTGGGGCATGACCCCGCAACAACGCCTGACTTTCCTGAAGCAACATATTGATCTTGGCATCACAACTGTTGATCACGCGGATATTTACGGTAACTACCAATGTGAAAAGTTGTTTGGTGAGGCGTTAGCGCTTGAACCAAGCCTTCGTGATGATATTCAAATCGTCACCAAGTGCGATATCAACCTATGTGGTGACCACACTCCAGATCGTAAGATCAATCACTATGACACCAGCGCGCAGCATATTTACCAATCAGTAAATAACTCATTAGAGCGCTTAGGTGTTAACGATATCGATGTATTGTTGATTCACCGCCCAGACGTTTTAATGGATGCGGATGAAGTAGCAGAAGCGTTCGCAGAGCTACACAAAGTAGGTAAAGTTAAGCACTTCGGTGTTTCTAACTTTTCACCGCGTCAGTTCGAACTGCTTCAATCTCGACTCGGTAAGCCGTTAGTGACTAACCAAGTTGAAATCAACCCATTGAACTTTGAAGTGGCTCATGATGGCACGCTAGATCAACTGCAGATGAACCGCATTCGCCCGATGGCGTGGTCTTGTCTCGGTGGTGGTAGCATCTTCAGTGGTGATTCAGCGCAAGCGGTTCGCGTTCGTGATGAGCTAGAGGCGATTCGTCAAGAAGTCGGTGCAGACAGCATTGATCAAGTGATTTACGCTTGGGTTCGTCGTTTACCATCTAGTCCAATTGCAATTATTGGTTCTGGTAAGATTGAGCGTGTGAAGACGGCCGTTGATGCACTGAAAATCGAGCTGACGCGCGAACAGTGGTATCGCGTATGGGTGGCATCTAAAGGTCACGGTGTGCCATAGAAAGCAATTCGTATAGAAGTTAAAGCCAGCTAACAAAGCTGGCTTTTTTGTGTTCGCCTAACATGTTTCTCCAAAACTGTGATTAAGGTGGAATAATTTTCAAAAACACTCATAATGCACTCTGTTTTTCACCAGTTGGATATTTCCATTGAGCACTTCAAAATTCTCTTCAATCGCCCTTAAACCAGAGCTTCTAAACACGTTAGATTCTCTTGGTTATACTGAAATGACGCCTATCCAAGCGTTAAGTCTTCCTACTATCCTAAATGGCAAGGACGTTATCGGTCAGGGTAAAACGGGTTCAGGTAAAACAGCTGCTTTCGGTTTAGGCGTGCTGCAGAACCTACGCGTTAAGCGTTTCCGTGTTCAGTCTTTAGTGTTATGTCCGACTCGTGAGCTTGCAGACCAAGTAGCAAAAGAGATTCGTACTCTTGCTCGTGGTATTCACAACATTAAAGTGCTGACACTATGTGGCGGTATGCCAATGGGCCCACAGATTGGTTCACTAGAGCATGGCGCACACATTCTTGTAGGCACACCTGGTCGTATTCTTGATCACCTAGAGAAAGGCCGCATTGACCTGTCTGAGCTGAACACACTTGTGTTAGATGAAGCGGATCGCATGCTAGAGATGGGTTTCCAAGACGCTTTGGATGCTGTGATTGAAGCGGCGCCAAAAGAACGCCAAACTCTGCTATTCAGTGCGACTTTCCCTAAACAGATCAAATCTGTTGCAGACCGCATTATGCGCAATCCAGAAATGGTGAAGGTTGAATCAACACACGATCACTCAAGCATCCAACAACACTTCTACAAGTTAGAAGGTTCTGAAGCTCGTGATGACGCTCTAGAGCTGCTGTTGTTGCATCACCAACCGGAGTCTGCGGTTGTGTTCTGTAACACTAAGAAAGAAGTGCAGAACGTAAACGATGAGCTAAGCCACCGCGGTTTCAGTGTTATCGAACTTCATGGTGACATGGAACAGCGTGAACGTGACCAAGCTTTGGTTCAGTTCTCAAACAAAACCATCTCGATTCTAGTGGCGACAGACGTTGCGGCTCGCGGTCTTGATGTTGATAACCTAGATGCTGTGTTCAACTTTGAATTGTCTCGCGACCCTGAAGTTCACGTACACCGTATTGGTCGTACTGGCCGTGCAGGAAGCAAAGGCGTAGCGATCAGCTTTTTTAGTGAAAAAGAGATGTACCGTGTTGCTCAAATTGATGAGTACATGGACATGCCAATCGAGCCATCTGAACTGCCAGCAAAACCAATTGCTAAGCCGTACTACTCAAACATGGTTACCATCCAAATTGATGGCGGTAAGAAAGCTAAGCTTCGTGCTGGTGATATTCTTGGCGCACTGACGGGCCAAGGCGGCATTGATGGTAAATCAGTAGGTAAGATCAATCTGTTTGCAATGCGTGCTTACGTAGCGGTAGAAAGATCTGTGGCTAAAAAAGCACTGAACAAAATCGAATCAGGTAAAATGAAGGGTCGTCAATTCCGCGCCCGAATCCTGAAGTAATTCGAGACTGAATCCCTTTGCTGCGATATGTCTAATTAACGACATTGCTAATTAATGGCATTGCAGTAAAGGGTGTTCCACAAAATGCCACTTAAGTTTCTTATCTTAGGTTTATCGACCTAGTCCTCTATACCAAAGCATTATTCATCGGGTCTTATCGAATAAAGATCGTTGATATGTTTTCCTTCGCTAAGATACCAAGTCATCGCTTCCTGTCGATTGTGAACCAATATCGTGATTGTGGTTATTGATCCATCGTCAAAATAACAAAGCTCATATTCTAAATCGCTTGGATGATCAGGAATAGCGGCCATAGCTTCCCTCCCAAATATCAATCATTTTAAATACGTCAACCCAACTCATTTATAGGGCTCGTATCACGTCAAATGAGTAATAAAATCAAGTTACATCACTGCCATTAATTATTTTTAGTTTAATCATTTGCCTAAATAGCTAGATTAGCAAGTTTGGGTCTCAATTTATCTCAAAGTTTTTACGACCACTGTTTATTAAGACTACTTTTATAAGAGCTAGAATTAGCGTTATAAAAACTGGGCTAACCTTAAAGGGATGAGTTAATCGGTTTGTGGCTTTGTTGAATGTCGTGAGAGGGTAGAATGAGAAAGTGCCGGTGGTTAGTTTTAGTGATCTGTTTTCTATTTACTGGGTGCGGGACCAAGTTCGCCTATAACAATATAGGTTGGTTTGTCGTTAGCTATATAGAAGATTTTGTTTCCCTCTCAAATAGCCAAGAATCAGAGCTTGAAGAGCGATTAGATATATTACAGAAATGGCATAAAGAAACTCAGCTACCTCTGTATATTTCGCAATTAGAAGCGATTCAAAACGTAGAACGGTCGGATATGAATCCCGCTTTTATTGTTGGCCAAAGTGAAGAAACGAAAGAGCATATTCGCTCAATCGTCAATAAGTTCGCTCCAGATATTTACGCCTTGAGTATGCAGCTTAGCCCTAAGCAAGACAGGGAGTTTTTAAAGAACTTTCGTGAAAAGCAGCAAGACTATTATGAAGAAAGGTTGTCGTTGAACGATGCCGATTCGAGAGAGCGATACCGAAGCAGAATAGAAGAGCGCGCAGAACGGTGGTTAGGTTCAGTATCGAAAGAACAAAAACAGATTATTTTGGCTTGGTCTAAAGAGTGGGTAAATACCAATAGCAGTTGGCGAAAATATCAAAACAACACCTATCAAGAGCTAACGACGCTGATGGCAAAGAAGAGCGATCTGCATATTGCTCAGCCGATTATCATGAAGTTGCTTTTAAACAATGAAGCTTATTATCCTGATGAACTTGAGTCACAACTCAACCAAAATATGGAAACATCAGCCAAGTTTTTAGTAGATATCGCCGCGACCAGCAGTAACAAGCAGTGGGCGTATTTTATGAATGAATTAGAAAGCCTCAAAGGAACGTTGAAGTCATTGCAAGAGTAGAGCGTCCCTTTTAAAGGCTAGCGGTTATTGTCGAGCTAGCCTTTCATCCCACTTTAAGGTGAATTTCGGAACCTAACCCCTGTTGCTCATCAGTAGTTTTGGAATCGAACCTTTGGCTGTCTTCGATATTTTCTGCATCAATTGGAAGCTCGGCTGTTGAATACCGTGGTCACTCTGCAGCTCATCGATCATTAATAACCACAACCTTGCTGTCATTTCTGAATCGGCTAACGCTCTGTGGAAAGTACCGTCGTTGTCGATATTTTTGAAACGCACAAGGTCGCCTAGCTTATGAGTTGGTGCGTCTTGGATTAGACGACGAGCTATCAACATTGAGCAAGCGAACTGTCCATTGTAATCGCGACCAATATTATCTAATTCCGCATCAAGAAAGCGCTTATCAAATGAGGCATTGTGAGCGACAAGTTGGCTGTCTTGAATGAAGTCTGCAAACTCATCCATCACTTCACTACAACTGGCCGCTGTGCTTAACATACGGTTACTGATTCCGGTATAACCTTCAATGAATCCACTCACACGAAATCCCGGGTTCATGAGCTGCTGGAAGGTGTCGACGACTTCGCCGTTAACGAGTTTAACCGCACCGATCTCAATCGCTCGGTCGCCCATATTTGGTGATAAGCCTGTGGTCTCGAAATCGAGAACGATAACGGAATCTGCGGAGTTTGGAGCCATCGTGTTTCCTAATTGCTGTTTGGTAGTATCGCTTTGTATGGGGCGTTTGGTGTTGCTATGGGTAAATCAGTTATTTGCTATTGCTGATAGTAAGTTCAGTGTAACCCGTCGAATCGTCATGCTCTCTGTTGAAGGTCAAGGTATCGTAGCGGTGAACAATCAATTCAGCCGTGGTCGCGATAATCGTCCCTTCAAGCAAATGCCCACCAATTACATTGCCATTCTCATCAGCAACGGATATATGAACATGCTGGTGGTTTGGGGTTAGCGTTGCCATCACCGAGACTATTTCGAACGGAGCTTGAACTAGCTTGGTGTTGTTCGCATTAGCTAAACGAATATTGAGTTGAGAGACACAACCGACACAAGACGCAATAGAGCCCGCGGAGATGTTGTGTGTGGTCACTAACCTTTGGATCTCAAGCTTTAGGTCTTGGCCGCGGGTTAATCTCGTTGCGATAGGAGTGATCATCTTATTGCCTCAACGTTATATGTATTTCAAAGAACAAAACGAAGCCACATAGGGCTTCGTTTTATTTTCATTTTGGCTAACGCGACTTTTCTTTTGGTTAATGCAACTTTGCATTTTCTGTCGCTGAAATTACTTAGCCTTGTTGCTGTTCTCTTTTCTTCTTAGGAACGAAGTTCAATACTGAAATGGGTACTTCTTTGCGTGGTTCGAAACCTACAACAACGCGACGTTCAATCAAGTGACCAAGACGCTTTTCAATAATGCACAGGTTTTTGAAGTTATCTTTTGATAGGAAAGAGATCGCTTCGCCAGATGCATCAGCACGGCCTGTACGACCAATACGGTGAACATAATCATCTGCTGGGAATGGCATGTCGTAGTTCACTACGCGGCTTAGGTTGTCGATATCGATACCACGAGCAGCAACACCCGTCGCGACTAAGTATTTTAGGCGACCTTTCTTAAAGTCAGCCAAGATTTTTTCACGAATCGCTTGGCTACGTCCACTGTGGAAAGCTTCCGCTTGAATACCACGTTTCTCAAGTTGAGCAACCAACTTAGCCGCGCCGTGCTTGGTTTCGATAAAGATAAGCGCTTGGTCCCAGTTACCTTCGGTAATCATGTGGCTCAATAGTGCTGACTTACGGTCTTTATCTACCGTTACCAACCATTGCTCAATGTTCGCTTTAGACGCATCAGTCTTGGCAATCGAAATCTCTTCCGCTTCACTGATTGCACTTTTCGCTAGTGCACGCACTGGCGTTGAAAGCGTTGCCGAGAACAGCAGGTTTTGGATGTCTTGTGGTAGACGCGCGATGATCTTGTTGATGTCTTCAATGAAACCCATGTCTAGCATGCGGTCAGCTTCATCTAGAACCAGTACTTCCACTTCATCAAAGTGAACGGCACGTTGTCCGTACATGTCGATCAAACGACCTGGTGTTGCCACAAGAATATCCACGCCTTCAATAAGACGATCTTTCTGGTGTTGGTAAGACACGCCACCGTACATCGCTAGTGATGTTAGGTTTAGGAACTTCGCGTACTTAGTGATGTTCTGTTCAACCTGAACTGCCAGCTCACGCGTTGGTGTCAGGATAACTGCGCGGATACGTTTTTTACGCTGCGTTTCACCTTTGCTTAGCATTTCTAAGATAGGGAGAACAAAGCTCGCAGTTTTACCTGTACCTGTTTGTGCTGCAGCAATAAGGTTCTTACCAGAAAGAACAATCGGAATTGCTTTTTCTTGAATAGAGGTTGGCTTTTCATAGCCTTGTTTTGCAACGGCTTTAACAATAGGTGAGCTTAATCCAAGCTTGGAAAATGGCATAAGTTTCTCGGTATGATTTGGCTAAATAGCGATGGAAAGGTTTAACAATCTTATACAAGGATAAGATTAATGGCGGCATTCTACCATGTTGCTTGTGTACCGCTAGTAACATAGACACTTTAGTTGGATAATACTGGCTCAATAGCACAACGATAAGGCAGGAATGTAGAGCAAATAGCAAATCCGGTGGAGGATTAATCTCCCACTTATTTTTGCCACTGAATATGCACGATCAGTGATTATTTGGTTTGCTAAAAGAGGTGTTTATCAATTAAGTTGGATCTTGATATTATTTATATCAACAGTTTCATACAGCATATTCCAACTTGAATGAGTAAATAGACCTCCCATTTGGGTTACAGCTATTCTCGTTCCTCTAGACGCTTAATTCGGATATCCATTGAACGACGCTAACTTACGTAGACTTCAGCAGCTTATTGCAAAGTATGAACTAGGTGAAGAGTATCACCTAACGATCGATGACCTAGAACACTCGCTATCGACTTCTCGTCGAAACACTTCGATCATTCTTAAATGCTTATCAGAATATCGCTGGATTTGTTGGATTCCGTCCAAAGGAAGAGGGAAGCTTAGCCAGTTTAGAATTTTGGTCAGCTTTCCCGAAGCATTAGAACAAGTGTTAGCGCTTCAGTTAGAGCAAGGGTGTTTTAACGTTATTCCCCGCCTTCTAGAAAGCTATGGTGATGCTGCAATAAAGGCACTGACGCTAGCGACTGAAAAACATAGTCTGTTCAATCAACAACATGACCATTTGCTGATCACTCAATATCCGTGGGTCGATAACCTTGAGCCAGCAAAAACATACCGAACCGCCGAACATCACATCTTAAGAAGTCTCTACAATACGTTACTCGTCCAAGACCATGAGGGAAATCCCCAAGCGAGCCTCGCGCACCATTGGAAGGTGGAAGGGCGATTTCTGCATTTTTGGTTGAGACCGAATGTGTTATTCCATGACGGTGAAACTTTAACGGCCAAAGATGTTGCTCAATGTTTGTTGCAGCTAAAAAATATCGAAGGGCCAGTACAGTCTTTATTTGATCAGGTCAGTGATGTTCAAGTGGTGGGTGATAAACAACTGACTATTGAGCTGACACACGCAAACCCAATGTTTCTCTATGCTTTGACTAGCCCACACGCGTCTATTTACCGCTGCAAGCGTACTTATTTTTCGAGCGGGCGCAGTGCCTATATCGGAACCGGACCTTTCTCATTAGACGATTGGAGCGAAGAGTGCTTGGTTCTTAAACGTCACCGAGGTTACTTTGCTCAAAATGCCTTGTTAGAACAGATAACGCTCACCGACATAGAAGGTTTGAATGATCACACCCTGAGTTTTAATCAATCTGGCGTAGCAGAAGAAACCACAATCAATGCACTTTCGTATCTTGCGGTTAATCGTAGAGAAAACTCGGGCATAACCCCTGAAGAACTCGACAGGTTGGTATCGTTTATCAAGTCCAGCAGTAAAGAGTTTGATGCTGATATGGTGACGGATGATCTGTCTTTCTCGCCGAGTAAATTAACATCCAGCAATCCCATTCCTATTTTGACGGGCACGGTTGTATTAACACGACCTAGAATGACGATTCCTTTACTTCAAGATATGGCGGACTGGCTGCAACAAACGATTGTAAAAACGGGTGTCGCTATTGAAGTTGTTGAGCTTACCAATATCAGTGACCCTAGCTCCATGAGTGAGTCGGCAGACTTGTTATTCATTGAAGAAGTTATCGAACAGCCAGCCGATTATGGCCTTTACGATTGGCTACTTGCTTCCTCTGGGCTCAGATTCATTTTCAACAATTCTGAGATGAAGGCGCATTGCGAGAGAGTTAGAGCTGCTGTCAGTGGCGAGGACCCAATGCGCGAGTTGAAAGAGATTGAAGGTTCGCTTTATCAACAGAAGTTACTTTGTCCGTTATTTCACGGCAAAGAGAAGGTTTTTAATAGTGTTGAGGTTCATGGGGTAGAGATTAACCAAACCGGTTATAGTGATTTTTATAAGCTTTGGATAGCTTCGAACGAGAAGTAATTAGTCCATTTTTAACCCCATTTCCCTATCTTTTAGTTTCTGTTCAAAATGAAAACATGCACGAATCGGCTATCACCCTTTCGTGTTTCTTTCTAATGCCAATCGCTATTATGGCTGGCTATGACTATCACAGTCATTTCCGGTCATCCCCCCAATGACAATTCCATTTATAATGTATTTCATTAGGATCTAATCGAATGAAACTTAAGCTTATTTCTATCGCACTTATAGCTGTTGGCCTTACGGCTTGTGGCGGAGGAGGCGGTGGTAGCAACACAAGTGCTCCTGCTCCTCAAACGAGAACCTTACAAGGTGTCGCCATTGACGGGTATATTTCCGGGGCGACCGCGTTTCTAGATATCAATTATAATGGCGTATTAGATGAAGGTGAGCCTAGCAGTGTCACGGACGATGAGGGCAGCTATGAGCTATCTTTGACGGGCTCTAATTCAGACTGTATGGACTACGCTCCAATCGTAGTGAACGTGCCAGTAGGCGCTATTGATGCAGACAGCCCAAACACACCGATTACTGAACCTTATCAGTTAATCTTTCCGCCAGTCATGACGGTGAGTTCTGAGCAAGAAATTAAGTCGACTACGCCACTGACAACTGTTTTATGGAATCAGATCCAAGCCGACTTGTATAAAGGTGGTTTGAACAGTTGCTCTGCTTTGAAGCAAGCCGTGAACACCCAAAATAGCATTATCCAAAATGTGAAAGAGCATGACTTCCGAATTGCGAACCGATACAATATCGCAGTAGAGGACTTGTATGGTGATTTCGTTAAAGATCAAAATACTGAGCTCTACGATTTAGCGCAGAAGATGATGCCTGCCATTAAAAAGTCGTATCAAGAGACCAAAGAGATTCAAAAAGAGAACCCGACAGCCCAGCAAGCTTATGTTGACTATTACTGGCAGCATTGGGATTACTCCAAGAAGAACGAAATTAATAAGTGGTATAAAGTTAAAACAGTGATGACTGCGGATAAGCTGATTGTCATTGAACATGAAGTTTCAGCTGACTTGCAGACAGAACTGGCGTTAAATAAGCATATTGAGCGTAATAGCCAAAAGAAAAATGGTTTGGAATATGACAAAGAAGCTTGGTTCTCATTGGATAGTGATGGAACGGAATATTCATGTTCGGTGAAAGAGACCATCAAGCAACAGATTTTACCTAACTCACTCGCGACCTTTGGTGTGTTGAACCGTGGTTGGTCTAAACAACCTGATTGGGACAGTTGTTCACGTCAAAATGTCGGTGCTGGATTCATGCAAACCTTGTCGGCAGATCTTGTCGGTGACTACAAAGATCAGTTTACCCAAGTACAAGCGAAATTTAATTTTGAGAATAACGCACCACATCCCGAGTGGGTTAATCTCGGTGATTCATTGGATAGAGTGTCGCGCAGCGACTTTGATGCACTCAACTACCTATCGGTAGATTTTAATGACAACAGTTCATATGGTTCTGACAGCTGGAACCGACATAAGTATGCGTTCATTGAAAATACACCGTTTGATTATACTCAGACGATAACGTCTAAATATTCTCAAGGGAACTGGACTAAAGGTTATTATTACCAGAATGGGACAAGTTTATTTGAGTGTTCAAATGATGGTGTGAATTGGTCAAAAGAGACTTGTAAGTAACGCTGCCGAAGTCGTGACTAAATAATTTTAGATACCTTTATGCAATAAAAAAATCCAGTGTCGACAAGGCACTGGATTTTTAGTTTTGGTTGATCGCGATCTAGCTTTGCTTTATCGAAAGCGCTTAAGCGATCTCAATCTTCTCAGCTTGGTTCTGCTCTACCATTGATAGTGCTAGCGCTTCTGCGGCCTTAATGCCGTCGATACCAGCAGACAGGATACCGCCTGCGTAGCCTGCACCTTCACCAGCCGGGAAGAAGCCCTTAAGGTTGATGCTTTGGAAGTCTTTGCCACGTTTGATGCATACAGGAGAAGACGTACGTGTCTCAACACCGGTAAGTAGGCCGTCTGGCGTAGAGAAACCTTTGATCTTCTTCTCGAACGCTGGGATTGCTTCACGAATCGCTTCGATAGCAAAATCAGGCAGCGCTTTTGAAATATCAGTCAGGTGGATACCCGGCGTGAATGACGGTTGTACTTCACCGATTGCACTTGGATCGCGACCTTTCAAGAAGTCACCGATTTTCTGAGCTGGTGCATCGTAGTTTTCACCACCAAGAACATAAGCGCCGCTTTCTAGTTCACGTTGTAAACGGATACCAGCCAGTGCGTCACCTGGGTAATCACGCTCTGGGTCGATACCTACAACGATTGCGCTGTTTGCGTTACGTTCTGCACGAGAGTATTGGCTCATGCCGTTCGTTACTACGCGGCCTTCTTCAGACGTTGCAGCAACCACAGTACCACCTGGGCACATACAGAAGCTGTATACAGTGCGGCCATTCTTACAGTGGTGAACGAGTTTGTAGTCCGCAGCACCTAGGATTGGGTTGCCTGCGTTCTTACCGAAACGAGCTTCATCGATCATCGATTGCTTGTGTTCGATACGGAAACCAACAGAGAAAGGCTTCGCTTCCATGTAAACGCCACGATCGTACAGCATTTCAAACGTGTCACGAGCACTGTGGCCAACAGCCAATACCACGTGACGAGATTTGATCTCTTCACCGTTAGAAAGCGTTAGGCCAGTGATTTGACCATCTTCCATATGAACGTCGTCAACACGAGTGCTGAAACGGATTTCGCCACCAAGTTCAATGATAGAAGCGCGCATCTTTTCGATCATGGTAACCAGTTTAAAGGTACCGATGTGCGGCTTACTTACGTATAGAATTTCTTCTGGTGCACCCGCAGCAACGAACTCTTCAATTACTTTACGGCCGTAGTGCTTTGGATCTTTAACTTGGCTGTACAGCTTACCGTCAGAGAAAGTACCTGCGCCGCCTTCACCAAACTGTACGTTTGATTCTGTGTTCAGCGTACGCTTACGCCAGAAACCAAAGGTATCTTTCGTACGCTCACGAACTTCTTTACCACGCTCAACGATGATTGGGTTGAAACCCATTTGAGCAAGCACTAGGCCAGCGAATAGACCACATGGGCCAAAACCGATAACCACAGGGCGCTCAGTTTGGTTCTCAACCGCTTTAGCAACAAACTTGTACTCCATATCAGGAGTCACTTTTACGTGCGGGTCGCTAATGAATTGTTCTAACAACTCAGCTTCGTTTTCAACGAGAACGTCAAGCGTGTAGATAAGTAAGATCTTTGATTTCTTACGAGCATCGTAGCCACGTTTAAAGATATTAAAAGAGAGTACCTGATCAGAGTTAATACCAAGTTTCGCTTCAATAGCGTCTTGAATAGCAGACTCTTCATGGTCTAGTGGGAGTTTAATTTCGGTTAAACGTATCATTTCGATGTCTCGTTTTTATAGGTGTCTTAGCTAGATCGTTTCTTAATACAGAGTTTGATGGAAACGCTGATGTTCAAAGAAGCGATAAGCTCACAATGGCGCGCATTTTACGAGAAATTGATTTATCTGTCATACTAATTTGGAAACATGGAGCAAATAGACACGATATTAGAGCCGTATGATGTTGAATTTTGCTTTGGGATGAGTATTATCCCCATTCTTCAATTTTGACTAACTTATAGAGCAGAGCATCATGGCATTTGTCGTAGGCGATAATTGTATTCAATGTAAATACACAGACTGTGTGGCAGTGTGCCCCGCAGATGCGTTCCATGAAGGCCCAAATTTCATGGTAATCAACCCAGTCGAATGTATTGATTGTGGCTTGTGTGTACCTGAATGTGATGCTCAAGCAATCTTCCAAGAAGACGAACTGCCAGAAGATCAAAAGATCTTCATCGAAGTGAACGCAGAGCTCGCTGAGATTTGGCCTGTGCAAACGGAAGTAAAAGCACCAATGGATGACGCTGAAAAGTGGAATGGTGTGTGTGATAAGTTGGCAATGCTAGAAAAGTAATTGTTGAAAAGAACTCAAATAAAAAGGCGTACTGATTTAATCAATACGCCTTTTTTAATATCTGAACACTGTCGACTGGATCGTTAGCTTATGAGACCTAGCTGTGCTGACGACGCATGTTGTCGAGAATGATGCCTGTCGCCATTGCAACGTTCAAAGACTCTGCGCCACCGAATGCTGGAATCGTAATCTTATCAGTCACGTATTTAGCCGCGTGTTCACGGATGCCGTGAGACTCACTGCCCATCAATAAAATGCCGTTAGCAGTAAACTCAGTCTTATGAACACTTTCGCCTTCTAAGAAAGCACCGTAAACCGGTAGGTTCGCTTGCTCTAAGTAAGCTGGTAAGTCTGTTTGGCTTACGTGTACGCGGCCAAAGCTGCCCATAGTCGCGCTGATCGTTTTAGGGTTGTATGGGTCTGCGCAATCGCTGCTCGCAACGATATGCTTGATGCCGTACCAGTCTGCTACGCGAATAATCGTACCTAGGTTGCCAGGGTCTGAAACGCCATCAAGCGCAATCATCAGTCCTGTTGCTTCTGGTAGTTCAAACGTTGGGATCTCAACAACCGCAATCGCTGCGTTGTTACTGACCAAAGTGCTCGCTTTGGTTAGATCATCCAGCGAGGCTTCAACACAATCAAACTCAATCAGTGAAGCATGATTTTCAGATAAGAAATCAGCGGTAGCAAAGACATTCTTCACCACTAAGTCACTATTGAACAGCTCAAGAACGTTCTTTTCACCTTGAACTAGAAACAGGCCGTGGGCTTTACGTTGTTTCTTTTGACCCAAAGCACGAAGGAGTTTTAATTGGTTTTTTGAAATCATGTTTTTATCCTAGATATAAGCCCGCGCATTATAGAGCAAAGGTTAGCGAACCAAAAGCGTGATGACTCAATGCGATCTACATAAAAAGCAAAAGCAACTCACTTAAAAAAGAAAAGCGCACTAAATAGCGCGCTCTTATGGGATTTACTCACCTAAGTTAAGCTGAACTGACAGCCTAATACGGAGCTGGATAGCGTTTAAATACTGTGTTGATATCAGTCAGGATTTCTTCTGATAGCGGTTTACTAAAAGCGGCTACGTTCTCTTTTAATTGCTCCATGGTCGTTGCACCGATGATGGTGGACGTCACCCCATCAACTTGATTACACCATGCCAATGCCAGTTGGCTCGGAGTAAATCCATGAGCGTTTGCTACTTCAACATAGCCTTTAACCGCTTCGTTGGCAGATTCAGTGTCACGGAAAATGCCTTTACGTTGCATGTAAGTCCAACGGCTGCCTTCCGGTCTTGCGCCATCAATGTACTTTCCACTCAACATGCCTGCAGCTAAAGGTGACCATGGCAGGTAAGCTACATCTTCATGCACACAGTTCTCAATCAGATATGGCCAGTCTTTTGCGTGCAGTAGGCTAAATTCATTCTGAATCGAAACCATACGTGGCAAATCGTGTTTTTCACTCAGCTTGAGGTAAGTGTTAATGCCCCAAGTAGAATCATCTGAAAGCCCGACATGGCGAATTTTCCCCGCCTTAATGCAGCTTGCCAGTGCTTGTAGGATTTCCAACATCTCAGCTTCATGCTGCTTGCGGTCAATATCACTGAATCGAATGTGATTCGGGAAATGCTTACCAAAGTGAGGCGTTGTACGATTTGGCCAATGAAGTTGGTAAAGGTCGATATAGTCTGTTTGTAGGCGTTTTAATGATGCGTCAACGGCTGCGATCACCGCTTCACCCGTTATCGGGCCGCCATCTCGAACCCAAGGAAGCCCTGGCCCGGCAATTTTGCTCGCAATGATCAACTCTTGTCGACGCTGTGGGTTACGCGATAACCAGTTACCAATGATCGCTTCTGTTTTTCCGTAGGTATCTGGAGAAGGTGGAACCGCGTACATCTCTGCAGTATCGATAAAGTTAATACCTTGGCTTAATGCGTATTCGATCTGTTGGTCGGCTTGCTGCTGCGTATTTTGTAGCCCCCAAGTCATGCTGCCAAGACAGATACGGGAAACGGGAATTTGACTACTTCCTAGCTTTGAATATTCCATTGAATTCGGGGTTCCTGTGGTTAGGTTCTCTGGTACTCGCATTATAGTTTTGAAAAGAGGGCGAGTGAGGAATGAAAACGAATATGAATTATTAGCACAAAATGACACGACAAGGTATGGCATCGGGGAGTTTAGTGAGTCATTCCTCAGCGCTGCAAGCTAGTGTGTGCAATGCGTGAAAATACATTCGCGAGAAACTATGAGCCAATTGGTGATCGAGAAGTGAAGAACAACAAGCAATGAGCGAAGGTTTAATGTTCAGCTTGTTTGGGAGTGGGGGAGAGGAGAACAGATCAAAAATAAAAAAAAGCTCTACCGGATAGAGCGTAGAGCTTTTTTATAGGGGTCTTAATAGTGCTAGGTATTCATTGAGTTACGAGGTCGCGTTTGTGTCTAATCCACCCTGGATCTGCGCCTGTCTTAGAGCTTCCTGCCTTTGAACTTCTTTCTCAGTTAATACTGGTCGAAGCGTTTCCTCAGAGGCTTGAGGAGAGAAAATGAAATATTTATTAATCGTCATAACTGTGTCTCCGTGTAACGTATGACAGATTCTGCATCAAGGATAAATTGTGATCATCATCCACTTTGTACTTTTGTTAGGCTGAGAGCGGAGGGCGTAGAATGCGTACAAAGCGATCTCTTATCATCCGTATGCAATGTTGAACTGACGAAACCCTCTGTTTTCAAGTATAGGAAGCGCATCTAATTTCGCACAATAATGATTTAGAGCAATTACATACATGGTCAGGGGCGTAAGATGAAAACCCTCGCTACTGACTCTGTGCTCGTATTTATTTAACGATGTATCACTTATCGACATAATAATTAAGTCAGTAAATCAATTACTTAATCCATGGTGAGATGAATTATGGAAAAGCTTGTAGAACGTTTTCTGAATTACGTTACTTTTGATACCAAATCCGATCCTTCTAATCAGCAATGCCCAAGTTCACCGGGTCAAATTACCTTTGCTGAAGCCTTAAAGTTAGAATTGGTGGCATTAGACTTAGTTGATGTGTCTTTAGATGACAATGGATACTTGATGGCGAAACTGCCGTCGAATGTCGATTACGATGTGCCTGCGATTGGCTTTGTGGCGCACATGGATACCGCTCCTGACGCATCAGGCGCCAACGTGAAACCACAAGTGATTAAAGATTACCGAGGTGGAACGATTGAATTAGGGGAAAGTGGCGAGAGTTTGAACCCAAGCCAGTATCCAGATCTTGATTCTTTACATGGTCACGACCTGATTACGACTGACGGCACAACTCTGCTTGGTGCCGACAACAAAGCGGGCATCGCTGAAATCATCAGTGCAATTGCTTACCTGAAAGCGAATCCAGACATCAAACACGGCGACATCTGCATTGGTTTCACGCCGGATGAAGAGATTGGTCGCGGTGCGAACCTGTTTGACGTTGAAAAATTTGGCGCCGAGTGGGCGTACACCATCGATGGTGGCCCAGTAGGGGAGTTGGAATTTGAGAACTTCAATGCCACGAGCGCCGATGTTATCTGTCATGGCGTGAACGTTCACCCGGGCACCGCAAAAGATAAAATGGTGAACTCGATGAACATTGCAGCGCAATTCCAATTGATGATGCCTGCGCAAGAAACACCAGAGTGCACAGAAGGTTATGAAGGCTTCTACCACCTGAAATCGGCGGAAATGGGTGTGGCTCGCTCTGAACTGGGATACATCATCCGTGATTTTGAACGTGAGGGTGTAGAAGCGCGTAAAGCATTCATGCAGCAGAAAGTCGATGAGCTGAATGAGCGCCTTGAGAAAGGCCGTGTTGAGCTGGTGCTAACCGATAGCTACTTCAACATGAAAGAGATGGTTGAACCGCATCAACATATTATTGAATTGGCCAAGCAGGCGATGATTGAGTGCAATGTCGAGCCAATGGTTAAACCAATCCGAGGTGGTACAGACGGTGCTCGCTTATCTTTCATGGGGCTACCATGTCCGAATATCTTTACTGGCGGTTACAACTTCCACGGTATTCATGAGTTCATTACCATTCAAGGCATGGAGCAAGCGGTAAAAGTGATTGTCGAATTGTCTCAACGTACAGCAACGCATTACCAAAAATAGAACATCAGAGCGTTATATCTCTTTGTATTTTTGAGAGTATTCAATAATACTCTCTTTAAGCATAAGGGAGTACGCGATGAAAAAGTTAGTTTTACTTTGCACCCACTTAGCCGTGGGTGCTGTTGGTTTTGGGCTAGGTGTTTACGCATTGCCTATCTTGATTGAGCCTGATTCTCCTTCCTCAAGTTCTGTTGAAGCGATCAGTGAGCAGGCTATCTACACGGGCGAGTTCACTAAAGATCGACAAGACAGTGACTTCTTGCACTGGGGAGAAGGCATCGTCTCAGTATCCGAAAGTGCGATCGCTTTTGAAGGTGAATTGGCGCCGGGGCCTGATTACAAGGTCTACCTCTCACCTAAGTTCATTGAAACCGAGCAAGCTTTCAATGACAGCAAGAGCGAGTTACTGAGAGTCGGAGATGTGAAAACATTCGACCGTTTTATGGTTGAGCTTCCCGAAGGTACTGATCTTAATCGATTTAATACGGTTGTGATTTGGTGTGAAACTTTTGGTCAATTTATTACTTCTGCCAAGATAAAATGATAGCCTTAGCTAGGCTAATACCAGATTGTAAACGAGCGCTCAGGAGTTGAGCGCTTTTTCATAGAAAAGATATTAGCGGCTTTCTTGTAGAGCTAACCGTTGTAAAGCTAACTGTTGTAATGCTAAGGAATAAGTAATGGAAAAGTTGTGGCAAGTAATTGATTTTCTACTCGCTCATAAGTTTATTTTTAGTGCGTTGATTATCACTCTTATATTAATCATTCGCCGAATCACCTTATCTCAAATAAGAGGTGATGTTGCTTTCCTTAGTGAAGACCAACGTAACTGGATGTCACGAACCAAAAACGGCACATTCGCGATTATTGTTGTGACGTTATTTGTGTTGTGGAAATCCGAAATCAGCGAGTTTGCGCTATCTGTCACGGCCATTGCTGTTGCGATAGTAGTGGCTTCAAAAGAGATCATTTTGTGTTTCACCGGTTCTATTCAGCGTGCGAGTTCTCGCTCATTTAGAATCGGCGACTGGATCGAAGTGGGTAAAATAAGCGGTGAGGTGATTGAGCACAATTTGATGGCGACTGTGATTCAAGAAATCGATTTGTATCATGGGCAATATCACTTCACTGGTAAGACAGCCACGCTGCCTAATAGTATGTTCTTCACCTATCCGGTAAAGAACCTCAACTTTATGAAGCGCTATGTTTATCATAACTTTTTTGTGACGGTGAAAGACTTTGTAAACCTATACCCTATGGTGCCGGGTCTTATTGTGAAAATTGAAGAGCATTGCGAAGAGTTTATCGATGTTGCTCGCCGTTACAACGGTGTGATCGAAAAGCACGCTGGTGTTGACCTTCCGGGTTCTGAGCCTCACATCCATATCACAAGCAGTTCGACAGGTGAGCAAGAAGTCCATTTTATGATTTTCTGTCCAACCGAGAAGGCGGTTCATCTAGAGCAAGAGATTCGTAAAGATTTCATGGAAGCATACGCTGAAGCATTTCCTGTCAGTGCTTAATCCTGCAGTCCGCTGAGCCCCAAACAAAAGAAAGCCGAGAGCGATAATATCGACTCTCGGCTTTTTTGTTCTAACTATCTGTTCGTTTAATCTAGGTCAGCCAGTGGCAACCAATCGACTTTTACGCCTGCTTGTTCAAACATATCTTGGCTCACTTTGATTTTGTCTCCCCAGCGAGAAAGAAAGTCTTCACTTTGCTCTGGGCAGTGAACCGCAGAAATACCGGTTTGGATGATTTTCGCTGCGCAGTTTGGGCAAGGGAAGTGAGTCACCCAGATTTCACAGCTGTCCAAATCACGCTTGGCGAATAAGATCGCATTTTCTTCAGCGTGAAGTGTCTTGAGGTACTTCATCTCTCTGTCATCAGTATCCGCACTATCAGACACGCCATGTGGGTAGCCATTAAAACCAACAGAAACAATGCGGTTGTGCTTAGTGATTACGGCGCCGACTTGAGTTGAAGGATCTTTACTCCAAGAACCGACCAATTCCGCCATTTGATAGAAACGTTTAGCCCATTTTGAAATCATGAGAATTCCTTAACAATTAAATGTGAATGCTTATCTGTCTGACAATACATTATGTTAGACAATATCCATAGAGAACAAAAGCTGAGAGATTGATTTACTTAGGAATTGTAGCGTGTTTGTAATCACTTTATAAGCACTTGGTTTCAATTAACATATTGATACACTTTGGCCAGTTATAATTGATATTCCTCGGACAATGGTAACAGAGGTGTTACGTAAATTTTATGCTGTTCAAATACTAATAAGTGACGGTATAACCATGCGTAAAAAGTTGATCCTTACGGCTCTTGCAAGCTCTCTTATTCTTGCTGGATGTGGGCAAGATGCTCAAAATGCTAAGCAAGCGCCTTTACCTCTCGTAGCTGTACAGGATGTTAGCGTTGTTTCTCACCAGCAAAGTAAGTCGTACATCGGTCGTATTGAAGCCGTTGAAGACACGGCAATTACTGCACAAGTTTCTGGCTACCTACAAAGCCGTCATTTCAATGAAGGTCAAATGGTCGAAAAGGGCCAGCTGCTATATTCCATTGAGCCATCTTCGTTTGAAGCTGAAGTTGCAAGCGCAAAAGCGTCTGTTGCTCAAGCAAACGCGAACCTTAAGAAAGCCGAGCTTGATTTTAACCGTGGTAAAAACCTACTTCCGAAAGGCAGTATTTCTCAATCTGAATTCGATGCATTAACCGCAAACTTGTTAGGTTCTCAAGCACAGCTTGAAGCAAGCCAAGCACAGCTTAATGCTGCGAATGTTCAGCTTTCTCATACCAAAATCATCGCGCCTTTCTCTGGCCGTATTAGCGATACCAAAGTGAGCACGGGTGATCTGGTTTCGCCGTCTTCAGGTGTACTGACGACTTTGGTTAGCCTAGACCCAATCCACGCATCGTTCAGCATCAGTGAGCGAGAGCGTATTGAGCTGGGTATGGACCGCATCGAAGGCGATGGCAGCAGCGACTCTGCAGGTGTTGAAGTTCAGATCATGCTTGAGAACGGTGAAGCGTTCGAACATCTAGGTCAGCTTGACTTCTTGGGCAACCGTATCAACCTTAATACTGGTACGATCGCGATGCGTGCGATTGCTGATAACCCGAATCAGCAACTACTTCCAGGCCAACACGTTCGCGTTGATCTACGTGAAAAACAACCTATTGATGTTGTGACTATTCCTCGTCGTGCAGTGCAAACCGACCTCGAAGGCGACTTCGTGATGGTATTAGTTGAAGGAGAAGCCGAACCCGTTGCTGAGCGCAGAAACATCGAAATGGGTCGTCAGGTTGAAGGTGGTGTGATTGTTCATTCTGGATTAGAGAAAAACGACGCAGTCATCACTCAAGGCCTACAGCGTGTACGTAATGGTATGTCTGTTCGTATTCAAGCTTCTGCTGAACAAGCTGAGTAAGGGGACTATTTATGTTAAGTCGTTTCTTTATTCAAAGGCCTAAGTTCGCCCTTGTTATATCCATAATCTTAACGCTGGCGGGTGCGATTTCTCTCGCTATCTTGCCAGTGGCTGAATATCCAAAAATTAGTCCACCGTCGGTCAGTGTGTCGGCATTCTACACGGGCGCAAGTGCTGAAGTGGTGGAACAGGCGATAGCCGACCCCATAGAAACGTCGGTTAACGGCGTTGAAGATATGATCTACATGTCTTCTAAAAGCGCTAACGATGGTTCATACAACCTTAATGTGACCTTTGATGTTGGTACTGACCCAGATATGGCTCAGGTCAACGTTCAGAACCGAGTTGCTCAAATCGAATCGAAGCTTCCGCAAGAAGTTCGAATGGTGGGTGTCACCGTTAAAAAGCGTTCACCAGACCTTTTGATGGTATTGAACTTCTATTCGCCAAACGGTGAGTACGACGATCAATTCTTGATCAACTACATTAACCTAAACATTAAAGACCAACTGGCTCGTGTGAAGGGCATCAGTGAAGTTAACGTGTTGGGTGGTGGTGAATACGCGATGCGTGTTTGGTTAGATCCTGAGAAAATGGCTAACCTCAATATCACCACTTCAGACGTGAATCGCGCGTTGGCAGAGCAGAACGTTCAAGTTGCTGCAGGCCGTATTGGTGCTGCACCTTATAACAACGCACAAGAAGTACAATTCAACTTGGTAACAAAAGGCCGATTAGAAACAGCTGATGAGTTTGAAAATGTTGTTCTTCGTGCAACTCAAGACGGTTCAACGGTTTACTTAAAAGACATTGCACGTGTTGAGCTTGGTAAAAAATTCTACGACGGTAATGGTAAATACCGTGGTCAAGATGCGTCGATCGTAACGCTGTCACTTCAGTCAGACGCTAATGCGCTGGAAAGTGGCAAAGCTGTGATGGCGATGCTGGACAATCTAAGCAAGAACTTCCCAGAAGGCGTGGCGTATGAAGCAAGTTACGACACTACACTGTTTGTTGCTGAGTCGATCAAAGGGGTAGTAAAGACCTTAATCGAAGCCATCTTGCTGGTTATTGCGGTAACGTACCTGTTCTTGGGTAGTGCGCGTGCAACCTTGATTCCTGTAGTTGCGATTCCGGTATCTTTGATTGGTACGTTTGCCATCATGCAGATGACGGGTTTCACCATCAACACGGTAACCCTGTTTGGTTTGATACTAGCGATTGGTATCGTAGTAGATGATGCGATCTTGGTTATCGAGAACGTTGATACCACAATGGCTAAAGACCCAACCATTTCACCGCGTAAAGCCACGCTTATTGCGATGAAAGAAGTAACGGGGCCGATCATTACGTCGACCTTGGTTCTACTTGCGGTATTCATCCCTGTTGCAATGCTTCCTGGTATTACTGGCATCATGTACCGTCAGTTCGCTCTGACTATCTGTATCGCGGTTGTTATCTCTTCAATTAACGCATTAACGCTATCACCTGCATTGTGTTCACTGGTTCTTAAGCAGGGTGGTGGTAACACGGCGCGTTGGTACCAAGCATTTAACCGTGGTCTAGAGTCTGTTACTAACAAATACGGTCAAGTGGCTGGCTTCTTAGTTAAGAAAGGCGTTCTGCTGTTCACTTTCTTCTTTGTGGCTTTGGCGGCTGTGACTTATTTTGCGAAGACAACGTCTACGGCGTTTGTACCTCAAGAAGATAAAGGCATTTTGCTGGTTAACGTTCAGCTTCCTGACGCGGCATCCTTGTCTCGAACCGAAGAAGTGACTAAGCAGCTGCTTGAAATGGTTGAACAAGAGCCGGGTGTTGATGGCGTAACACTGGTTAACGGCTACGCATTTATGACGGGCGCTTCTGCGTCGAATGGTGCGTCAATGTTCATCAAGCTTCACGATTGGGACATGCGTAATGCACTGGATGGTCAACACTCTGCTCAGGCTATCTCACAGCGTATTAATGGTCGTGCTGCGACTGAACTTCCTCAAGCTGTCGTGTTTGCGATGGGGCCTCCTGCAGTTCCGGGCATGGGGGCCGCGTCTGGTTTCGAGTTTGTACTTGAAGATACGCTAGGCCGAAGCCGTACTGATCTTGCTATGGTGATGAATGACGTGATAGCTGAGGCGAGCAAACAGCCTGAGATTTCACACACATTCAGTACTTTCCGTGCGAACGTACCTCACTACTATGTCGATATTGACCGTGAGAAAGCGCAGCAATTAGGTATTCCGTTGTCGGAAATTTTCCAAACACTACAAGGTAACCTTGGTTCGTTGTACGTGAACGACTTCACCATGTTTGGTAAGAACTTCCGCGTAACCATGCAAGCTGACAGTGAACACCGTAGCAGCATGGACGACCTACAACGATTCCACGTTCGTTCGTCTAATGGCGAGATGATCCCGTTAAGCACATTGGTGACTTACGACCAGATCTTTGAACCAGATGTAGCATGGCGTTACAACATGTACCGCAGTGCCGTGATTCAAGGTCAACCAGCAGAAGGTTACTCAAGTGGTGATGCGATTGCGGCAATGGAACGCGTAGCTGCAGAAGTATTGCCTCAGGGGTATCAGTACGAATGGACAGGCATGGCTTACCAAGAAGTACTAGCAGGTAACCAAGCGATCTTTGCTTTCGCACTGGCTCTGATCTTCATATACCTGTTTATGGTGGCTCAATACGAGAGTTGGACAATTCCGATTGCGATTATCCTCGTGGTACCTGTCGCAACCTTAGGCTCCTTCTTGGCATTGAATCTAACGGGCACTCCGCTGAACCTTTATGCACAAATAGGTTTGGTTCTCTTGATAGCCTTGGCCGCGAAGAACGCAATCTTGATTGTGGAATTCGCAAAGGTTGAGCGTGAAGAGAAAGACGCACCGATTGAAGATGCGGCGGTGAAGGGCGGTACTTTACGTTTCCGTGCTGTGAACATGACGTCTTGGTCGTTCATCTTAGGTATCTTCCCGCTTATCTTCGCTGCGGGCGCAGGTCACGTGAGTCAGAACTCTCTGGGTATTTCACTGATCGGCGGCCTGTTATGTGTATTACTGGCGGGTACGTTCCTAATCCCTGGCTTCTACGCATTCGTGCAACGTAAGCGTGAGAAAGCACACGGTGGTAATACCAAGCTGGTTCCGCTTGATGACGAATAGAGGATTGAGTGTCTTGTAAGATTCGTCTCTTACAAGACCAACCCTCGGAAAACTAATTCCTTGTAAAAACTAAGGTTTAGCATTGCGCTAAGCCTTTTTTTATTCCACTTATGAATAAAAACGCCTTTTATATAAACAAATGTTTGTCATGTGATAGAGCTAACACTCTAATTTGGGTTTTGTAATAAAATGATGTTTTATTGGTAAGTATATGTTTAATATGATTTTAACAAGGTTCAGCTAACGGTTGTATGCTCGAAAACATTTGCACAATAGTGTGAAGTGTTTCAAAATTACGAAGTTATATTGAAATTTTTTGTGCATTGAGGTTCTTATGAAAGTCATTGATTTATTTAAACACCGAGGCGATAGCATGTCTTCGCAACACTCAGAGTTTATGCAATGGATGTCTCCAGCTCTTAGAGATTACTGGGGCGACTTTCTTAATCGTACGCAAAATAGCCATTTCTTTGCGTGGGTTCGTGATCACCACAAACCTGCTGTCAATGAAGATGCACCAGAGATGCCGGTGGAACAGCCGATCGTACTTAAGCCAGAAGCACAACTTGTGTTTGATGAGCTTAATCAACAGATCGGTGAAGTCATCCATACTGGCGACTGGATCAATGTAAGTCAAGACCGTATTAACCAGTTCGGCCTTGTTACTGAAGATATGCAGTGGATTCACACTGAGCCTGAAAAAGCGGAAACAGACTCTCCGTTCAAAACAACCATCGCACATGGTTTTTTAACTTTATCTCTGCTTCCTCGATTGACTGACAGTGTTGACCCTGACAAGTCTCAATTCCCAACAGCGAAGATGGTCGTAAACATTGGTCTTAACCAAGTACGTTTCCCATACCCTGTTAAATCGGGCAGTAATGTTCGTGCTAAAAGTACGCTAACAAAAGTAACGCCAATTAAGAAAGGCCTAGAGATTGAACGCGAAATTCGCGTCGAAATCGAAGGTATTCGTCGTCCTGGCGCTGTGATCGTTTCAGTGATTCAACTTCACTTCTAAACGAACCATATAGATTCCAAAAAAAAGAGAGAGCTTAATGCTCTCTCTTTTTTTTCATAAGATAAAACTCACTCACTCACTTATTTAATGCGAGTGTAGCCGTACTCTTCGATAAGGTCTTGCCCTTGCTTTGACTTCACGAACTTGATGAAGTCTTTGCTCTCGTCAGAAACTGAGTCTGTCTTGTGCAGCAACAAGAATGGGCGAGCCAATTCATAGCTGTGGTTAGCAATGTTCTTAGATGTTGGCTCTACGCCTTCAAATGTAATTGCTTTAATCGAACGGTCGATTGAACCAACAGAGATAAAACCAATCGCGTGTGGGTTATGGTTAACAATCGTTTTAACCATGCTGTTGCTGTTTACAACCAAGTTATTTGGGTTGATGTCAGACACTAGACGGTCATTAATGATCTTCGTTAAACCAAGCAAGCTTTCGAAGCTATAGCGTGAGCCAGAAGACGCTTCGCGAGTGACAACTGCGATAGGCTGATCTGCGCCACCCACAGCTTTCCAGTTCGTGATTTTGCCTTTGTAGATATCGAACAGCTGCTCACGTGTAACGTTGCTTACAGCGTTTGAGCGGTTAGTTACTACAGCTAGGCCGTCAAAGGCAATTGGAAATACCTTCAACTTCTCGTCTTGTTCGCGGTCGGTTAAATAACGCGAGCTCATACCGATGTCAGAGACACCTTTATTAACCATGGTAATACCTGCTGTAGAACCAATGCCCTGAACCGCAATATAGTTATCAGGGTGAGTCTTGTTGTACTCCTCAGCTAATACATCCATCACTCGTGATACTGAAGTGGAGCCCGAAATAGTGGTTTCTTGTGCTAAAGCAGCATGAGAAGACAGGGCTAAGGATAAAAGAGAGGCAAGCGCGACTCGTAACATAAACAACTCCTAGTTAATAACATTTGTCGCATATGATAGGTCGGTTATATGACACTTTTGTGAAATTCCATACTCTCGATGTATAGCTGTTCGCTTGATGAGTCGTAGCTTTCTGGGTTTCCGAAAGCAAGATTCGTTTCTGGGAGCAGGGCAGGTATTTTGATTACGCTTGTTCGCTAAAATGTTTGTTGAGTCCTAAGCTAAGTAGAGGAATTCACTACTTAGAAGTTTCTATGAAGTTACAAGGGGTGTTATGTCCGTCATTCATATCGAGCTGAATCGTCTTTTAATTGGGGCCGAGAGGCTCTGTACATCTCGAAATCGAAGTTTACCTGTCGAGCTAGGCAAATCCCTATATGAAGAGTGTGAGGGTGGTGTGCTGTTTTCTCAGGCGCATTATCTACTCGACTCATCTCACAGTGATTATACAAACGAGATCGTCTGCGTGACTTTTGATGAGTCGCTGTCTTGTTGGTTAGTGATGGTGCCGCTTGAAGGGGATGTCGAAACCGACTCTGTGAATTGGGGGCCGTATCCGTACCTTCCTAAATCGAAGGATCTTGATGCTATTTTGGCGGAAATAGAAAAAGACCCTAAATCGTACTTCTGGTCATAGTCACTCTGTTTTCACGTTTGCTGGTGGCCTGCTCGCAAAGCTGAATCAATGAGTATCAAAACTCAACCACTGAATCCCAAAGCCAAATCATCTCATCCCACACCCAAGTGGCTTAATATTGAAGCCACTTGGTTTACACCAGTTCCCAACTAAGACGTCCACATCAATCTATCGCTTTGTTTCTTTAAACTTGCGGCTTTACGCTCTGCAGTTGTGCTTGTGCCACTAGCGATCGGAAGTCTTTTGGTGTTTTTCCGTGATACGTTTTAAAGGCCGTGCTGAAGTGAGCGGCACTTTTAAAGCCTGACTCATACGCGATTTGAGTGATCGACTTATCCGATGTTCTTAGCTGAGTGGCTGCATGAGCAATACGTTTTATCTTTAATAAGTTTGAGAACGACAGATCTTCAGCCGATAAGCGACGTTTAAGCGTAGCCGGTGACATTCCCATGTAACTGGCGAGCGTATCCAAAGAGATATTGTTTTCAATGTTTTGCTCGATGTAATGAATGACTCTTTGGGTCACGGTTAACCTTGAAGCTCGAGCAATAATAGCCAATAGAGCTGGGTACTGTTCCACCATCAAAGACAGCAAACTTAAGCCTAATTGAGTGAGTGCGTAGTCATTCTGAGAAGAAGAGTTGGCCAGTGACATGATGAGATTTTTCAACTGACAGAGCTCAGTATCCGTTTGATTGAACTTAATGTACTTGTCTGGGATTCGAGCGGACTCTAAATCGCTGAACTGATTAATGAACTTTTGAAAGATAGCCAAATCAAAATCTAAGCAGGTTGCGCTGAATTCGCCATTTTCAGTGTTAACCGTGATGTCTTTAATCTGACCAGAATTGTAAAGGGTGAAATCTCCCGCTTGCAACGAGGCTTGAGTACCATTGGGCAACACAAAAGAAATGCTGCCTTTCGACACTATAAAGATACCGTTTTTAGAGGCAGGATAACGTTCTCGTCTCCTGGGAATGAAGTTTCTGAACTGAGTAACTGTGATTGATGACATAGTGAGCTTCTTTGACGTTGTAAATTGATTGCTTATTGATTGTTTTTTTTAAGTATTGTTTAAGCATGAGACATTTACAAAAAAGGCGCTAATAATTAGCGCCTTTAGAAGTGAACCTTTGAAGCTTTTGACCTTGATAGCTTTGACCTTGATAGCTTTGACCTTGAAAGCCGTAACCTTGAAAGCCGAAACCTTGAAAGCTGTAGCTGTTAACGCCTTTAAGCTTCGGTTTCGTTTGTCGTTTCAGGCTCGCTAGGCAAGTCCGCAAATACTTGAGTAGGTTTTGCTACTAAGTTACGGTTTTCCTGATTAACTTCAGAGAGAACTACTTCTAAAACGTCTCCCAGTTTGTATACCATTTCTTTATCGATAGATACAGTACCCATATCACCGTTGCACTCTATTCTTTCTTTATTATTAAGAATGAGAGATCCAGGGATAAATGCAGCAGCACCATTTTCAAGTAAACGTACACGCATACCTGCACGGTTAATATCGAAAATCTCAGCTTGGAAACGAGTTTCTTCTGCTGGAGCATTGGCTAGAGTGCGAGCATACAACCAATCGCCAACATTACGCTCAGCCATGCCGTGGTGACGGCGGTGCAGGGCAAGTTCATCACCGATAGTTTCATCTGGTGTTTGAATTGGCGCTTTACCTAAGATGTGTGCTTTAAGCATACGGTGGTTAATCATGTCGCCATATTTACGAATTGGAGAAGTCCAAGTTGCGTAAATATCTAATCCCATCGCGTAGTGCGGTGCAGGCTCATTGCTGATCTCGCTATACGCTTGGAATTTACGAATACGGTTGTCGTAGTAGCTGTTATCTAAAGAACCTAACCAACGACGTAGAGTAGCAAAACCTTCTAGAGAAATGATTTGCTCTTCAGTGAACGGCGTTTCCGCTTGCGGGTTTACCAGTTCAAGAACGTCGGAGATTTTCTCAGCCTTGAAACCAGAATGGCAGTTAAACACACCTTGGTTGAAGCTCTCTTTTAGTACTCGGCCCGCACAGATGTTCGCGCTGATCATTGATTCTTCAACCAGCTTGTTTGCGCTACGACGCATGTCAGCGTGGATAGCGACAACATCGTTATCTTCGCTCAGTTCAAAGCGGTAGTCAGGGCGATCTGGGAACACAACAGCGTTTGCTGAGCGCCATGCTGAACGTGCTTGAGCAAATTGGTGAAGATCAGAAACAATTGCAGCAATCTCTTCTGATGGTTGCCATTTCTCTGATGCACCTGTTTCTAGCCAGTCTGATACGTTGTCGTAAGCAAGACGAGCATGAGATTTGATGTTTGCAGCGAAGAAGTTAATGTCATCACCGATAACGCCATCTTTAGATACCGTTACTGTGCAGCAAAGTGCAGGACGAACTTCGTTCTCGATCAGTGAACATAGGTTGTCAGCAAGATCACGAGGCAACATTGGGATGTTGCGACCAGGAAGGTAGATAGTGAAACCGCGCTCGCGTGCCACTTTATCCATCGCATCATCTGGAGAGATGTAAGCCGTTGGATCAGCAATTGCGATAGTCAGTTCAAAATCACCGTTCTCTTTCTTCTTCGCGTAAAGCGCGTCATCCATATCTTTTGTGCTTTCGCCATCGATAGTCACAAAAGGGACGTGCGTCATGTCTACACGTTCAAGATCGGCGTCATCGTTGATTAGCCAGTTGTCGATGCCTTCAGGCTCGCTGTTTGGTAGATCGTTTTGTGCCAGCGTTACCCACCAAGGTGCAATCTTGTCGTCAGCGTCTGTGATTTTCTCAGAGATCTGAGCCAAGAAACCATTGTCACCTTTTAATGGGTGTTGAACGATATGAGCAACAACCCAGTCACCTTCTTTAAGCGTTTCAGGGTTTAGCCCCTTCATTGCTTTCGCTTTAAGTTGCAGTTTTTTGAGCTGCGGGTGATCAGGAACAACGTTCAATCGGCCTTTGAAAAGCTTAACTCGTGCAATAAAGCGAGTAAGACCTTGTTCAACCAATTCCTCAGGCTCTGCTACTTCGCGCTCTTTCTCTGTGCGAATGATGGCAATCACCTTGTCACCGTGCACACATTTCTTCATGTACGGAGGCGGGATAAAGAAGCTTGTTTTGCTATCAACTTCGAGAAAACCAAAACCTTTTTCAGTGGCTTTGATGGTACCTTCCTTTTTAGGGAGGGTTTCTTGGATTTGCTGCTTGAGCTGAGCGAGTAGAGGATTATCTTGAAACATTTTGACTTTTATCTATCGAGGACAATTGAGCACACTATAATCATTGCGAGGCTTGATTACTACTTAAAGGCGAAGTGAGCGTTAATTAATTGCCCTCTTATTTAACTAGGTCAATTTGCTAGGAGATGGGTGCTGTGACGAGATATTCATCAAGTTTTGACGATATGATAACCAGTATTGATGTAAAAGCGAAAAATATGTGATGTATTTCAATTTTTTCTGGATTTTTTTATGCATTTAGGGAATAATCCGCCTCCCTTAGACGTCCCTAATGGCTTGAAGTGTTTTATTACTGCTTCGTAACTCTGAATGGAATCAGTATCTGATTGGATCAGTATTGGAATTGATAGAGCTCCCGGGACCTTTTGTTTACTTATATATAGTGGGATCCCAATGTCCGAATCTGTAATTCAATTTAATGAATTAGCCCTAAACGATAACATTCTTTCAGCTCTTGATAGCATGGGTTTCGTTTCTCCGACTCCAATCCAAGCCGCAGCTATTCCTCTTCTTCTTGAAGGCCGTGACGCACTAGGTAAAGCACAGACTGGTACTGGTAAAACAGCAGCATTCTCTCTGCCTTTACTTAACAAAATCAACCTGAACCAACACAAACCACAAGCAATCATCATGGCTCCTACTCGTGAGCTAGCGATTCAAGTTGCTGCGGAAATCAAAAACCTTGGCCGTGATATCAAAGGTCTTAAAGTTATTGAAATCTACGGTGGTGCTTCAATTGTTGACCAAATGCGTGCTCTAAGCCGCGGTGCTCACATTGTTGTTGGTACTCCAGGTCGTGTTAAAGACTTACTAACTCGTGACCGTCTACACCTAGATGAAGCACACACATTTGTTCTTGATGAAGCAGATGAAATGCTGAAAATGGGCTTCGTAGATGACGTTACTTGGATCCTAGAGCAAGCTCCAGAATCTGCACAACGTGTACTTTTCTCTGCAACTATGCCTCCAATGGTTAAGACTATTGTTGACCGTTACCTACGTAACCCGGCTAAAGTTGACGTTGCTGGTACTAACCACACAGTTGATAAAGTAGCGCAGAACTTCTGGGTTGTTAAAGGCGTAGAAAAAGACGAAGCAATGTCTCGTCTTCTAGAAACCGAAGAAACTGACGCGTCAATCGTATTCGTACGTACTCGTCAAGACACTGAGCGTCTAGCTGATTGGCTATCTGCACGTGGCTTCAAAGCTGCTGCACTGCACGGTGATATTCCTCAGTCTCTACGTGAGCGTACTGTTGATCACATCAAACAAGGTGTTATCGACATCCTAGTTGCAACTGACGTTGTAGCTCGTGGTCTTGATGTTCCACGTATCACTCACGTATTCAACTACGACATCCCATTCGATGTTGAATCTTACATCCACCGTATTGGTCGTACTGGCCGTGCTGGACGTAAAGGTAAAGCGATCCTACTAGTTCGCACTAACCAAATTCGCATGCTTCGCACAATCGAGCGCGTAACTAAGTCTCAAATGGAAGAAATTCAACTTCCTCTACGTGACCAAGTTGCTGCTGCACGTGTTGCTAAGCTTGGCGCTGAACTTGAAACTGAGAAAGAAAGCAAAGCACTAGAAAACTTTGCAGGTCTTATCTCTACTCTTCAAGAGTCTCTAGAAGTTGATGCTGCTACTCTAGCTGCAATGCTTCTTAAGCGTCAGCAAGGTAAGAGCCCACTATTCTACGTTGGCGAAGACCCAATGATCGCTGCTATTGAGCGTGATAAGAACCGTCGCAAAGAGCGTCGTGAAGATCGTGACAATGGCCGTGACGGTGGTGGTCGCAACTTCAATACTCAAGATTGGGATACTTACCAACTACAAGTTGGCCGTGAGCAAGGCGTTCAGGTTAAAGACATCGTTGGCGCACTAGCAAACGAACTTGGCCTAACTAAAGGTTCTATCGGTGCTATCAAGCTAGACCAAGGTTCTACTTACGTTCAACTGCCAAAAGCAATGAACTCTGAAACTGCTGGTAAGCTAAGCAAACTTCGCATTCGTCAAAAAGAAGCTGGCGCTGTAGTTGTTGATTTCAATGACTTCCGTGAGCCTCGTCGTGGCGGCGGTCGTGATGGCAACCGTGGTGGCAACCGTGGCGGTCGTGATGGTGGCGGCTACCGTGGTAACCGTGAAGGCGGCAACCGCGAAGGTGGTAACCGTGAAGGCGGTCGTGGTGGATACCGTGGCAACCGTGATGGTGCTCGCGATGGTAACTCTGCTGGCGGACGTGATGGCGAACGTCGTTTCGACCGTAACCGTGGTGGCGATCACCGTGGTAACTTCCGTGGCGAACGTGGCCATGGTAACGGCAATGGCGGTGGTAACCGTGGTCGTCGTCCAGAGCGCAACGAAGGTTAATCAACCTGTCGCTTAGACGCTTTAGGTCTAGACACTGAATTTAAAAGCCGAGCGTAATGCTCGGCTTTTTTGTGCCTGCTATTTGAACTTAAGCTTTGGTTGGCTCGATATTCGTAGCTAACTTACTTTAATCAAGCTTCGTTCCTGTAACTATGCTTCGTCCATGAAACTAAGCATCGCGCCTAGAACGAATGTTAGTGCCAAAACTTAGCTGTATCGCGTTCTAAGCCTATACCAAAAGAACGTGCTACAAGATGCTGAAACAAAGAGTGAAGGCTATCTAAGCGTCGTTACAGTGCATCTATTCGTAGAGTTGTGCTCGAAGGCAATCAAAATAAGATCAGATCACTATTCTCAACTTCAGTGAGCTTTTTGATGCAAACACTTAGCAATTGAGAAATCGAGCCAAAAGTTATCGGTAATGATAAGCAGACGAAAGGGAAGGGTGGTTGTTTTTCAAGCGGATCACCTGCATTTGTTCGAGTCGCTTTAATTAACTGAATCAAGTTAAAAATAACGTGAGCACTCGTTTGCGTCACCTGTTCATTAATTTTCTTATTCAACTATTTTTTAATTCCGCTCTCGAAATAAATAATTTAATGACCAAGATCAACTTAATTGTGTTCATTTAGTGATTTTTTCAAAACAAAAGTTGAAAGATTCAAAAATTATTGAATAATGGACTTAACTAAAATTGAAGTAAACACTTCATCCAATTCGTACTGAAACAGGATCCATATCCAATGTCTAATTCGTTTGTTCTGGTTATTAACTCGGGTAGTTCATCCCTAAAATTTGCTGTAATCGATTCTGTTTCTGGTGAAGCAGTATTAAGTGGCCTAGGGGAGTGTTTTGGTCTTGAAGATGCTCGTATGAGCTGGAAATTCCAAGGCGAGAAAACTGAAATTGCCATTCAAGGTGAAGATAACCACCACAAAATTGCCATTGGCAAATTGGTTGGCCTGATGGAAGACCTAGGCTTCACGGCTGATATCGTGGCTATCGGTCACCGTATCGTTCACGGCGGTGAGAAGTTCACTCAAACGGTTCGCATTACTGAAGAAGTAACGAACGAAATTGAAAGCCTATCTGACCTAGCTCCACTTCATAACCCAGCAGGTGCTATCGGTATCCGTGCTGCAATTGAAGCTTTCCCTTCTCTACCTCAGTTCGCTGTATTTGATACTGCTTTCCACCAAACAATGCCTCAACGTGCATTCACTGGTGCAATCGCAAAAGAGCTATACACAGACTTCGGCGTACGTCGCTACGGTTTCCACGGCACTAGCCACTACTTCGTTAGCCGTGAAGCTGCGAAGATGGTTAACAAGCCAATCGAAAAATCGAGCTTCATCTCTGTTCACCTAGGTAACGGCGCATCTGTATGTGCTATTAAAGATGGTAACAGTGTTGATACTTCTATGGGCTTCACACCACTTTCAGGCCTAATGATGGGCACACGTTGTGGTGACCTAGACCCAGGCATCATCGAATACCTACTTAAGAAAGGCTGGTCACAAGAGCAAGTATTTAACTCTCTAAACAAGGAGTCTGGCTTCCTTGGCGTGTCTGGTCTTACGAGCGATGCTCGTGGCATCTTAGAAGCAATGGAAGAGGGCCACGAAGGCGCTAAGCTTGCGTTTGAGGTGTTTACTTACCGCGTAGCGAAATACGTTGCTTCTTACCTAGCAACGCTAGATTCTTTAGACGGTATCATCTTCACTGGTGGTATCGGTGAGAACTCTTTACCAATTCGTCGTGAGATCTTAAACAACCTTAAGATTCTAGGTTTCGTTGAAGATGTAGCAGGTAACGAATCTGCTCGCTTTGGTGCTGAAGGGATCATCGCTAAGTCTGAAATGTTAGACGCAGTAGCAATGGTTATCCCAACCAACGAAGAATTCGTGATTGCTCAACAGTCGGTTGAACTGCTGTAATTTTTTCAAAAACAGATAGTTAAAAGCGAGCTTAGTGCTCGCTTTTTTGATCTTATATGTTGGATAGACCATCGCTAAGTGGCCTTATAGCGAGATAGTCAAAACTCATTCTATTGATTTCGGCAAATCATTTTGTAGCTTCAAACTAGTGATGTTAGGGCTGGCTTGTGATGCCCCAAAAACGCCTAGAATTGAACTTGCAAGGTTTCAGATACAAAAAGTAATAGATGCGACGATCTAGCCCCATCGCCCTCAATGAAATTAAGACTATTGCTTGAATGTAGTGCGCCACTGAATCGGCGATACATGAAAAGCCGATTTAAAGTGCTTTCTGAATACACTGTCAGAGCCAAAACCCGCTTGCTCTGCAACTTGAGGTATCGATAGTTTCGTGGTTTCTAATAGACGTTGGCTAAGCACCAAACGTCGGTTTTGCAGCCATTCACCAAATGTACAGCCATAGGTGGATTTAAACTGGCGTGTGAAGGTACGTTTACTCATCGCACAGCGCTCAGCGACTTCATCTAGTGAGTGACACTGATTAAGGCTCTGCTCCACCAGCTCAATCACAAGGCTAATACTTGTCTCTGTAAGAGGTTTTATGTTGACTGGTGCTGGTATGTATTGCTGCTGTCCACCAGTACGAGATGGCGCAGTCACCATCTTACGTGCGAGATCATTCGCAAGCTCACTACCACACAAACGGCGCACTATATGTAGACAACAATCGAGTGAAGCAGCTACTCCAGCAGAGGTAATGATAGTCTCATGTTCAACAAATAGAGGGTTTGGGTCAAAATCCACCTTAGGAAATTGCTCCTGAAATTGTTCGGAAAACGCCCAGTGGCTTGTGGCTCGTTTGCCATCGAGAACGCCAGCACACGCGAGAACATAAGAACCAAGGCAAAGTCCTACCAGCAACTTCCCTTTATCATGATGCTCTATTAACGCCTCTATAAGTCGCTCACTTGGCTCTGGCAGGTCATTTGGCCAGCTTGGAATAATTATAATATCAGCTTCTTGGATAGCACTTAAATCGCTATCTACCACCACACCAAATCCAGAGCTTGTTTCCAATGGCGAGCTTTTTTCGCTACAGATTTTCAAGTCAAACCGAAGCGGCTGATCGAAAAAGATATCTTGAAACACCATACAGGGTACAGAGAGATGAAAAGCACTGATCCCTTCAAAGGCAATCAAAGTGATTTTGACTAACTCGGTTGATTTCTCCATATTTGTCTCGATTTGCGCGAATATTGACTTTCGAGACAGTATGGCAAGATTACCGAAAATAGCATACTAAATCACATAGAGAATATGACTCATGAGTGAATTTAGAGAGGTATTATGAAGATCCATCACCTACGTAGCGCAACTTTTATCATTGAATCTGGCGAAAAATTTATCCTTATTGATCCTATGTTGGGGAAAAAAGGCTCTATGCCTCCGTTTTCAGTCATTAAGGCTAAGGCCGCGAAAAATCCAACGGTTGAGATGCCAAGTAATG